>JASHYD010000550.1 GCA_030043175.1 Xanthobacteraceae bacterium
TAGGCAAGCTGTTCGTCCGCAAGGGGTTTGCGCCTGTGTTCGAGAGCCCGATCACGATCACGCATCCGGAGCTGCCGCTCGGCACCCATCTGTTCACTGCGGGCCGGCCGGCGAACGAGGGCGGCGCAGTGCGCTGGCTCGGCGTTTCGATTGGCTACGACCGGTCGGCAGCACCCCGGGCGAAACGCAAGGGCGCGCGCGACGAGCGGCCGGTGCCATCAACCGCGGATAGCCCGCACCAAGCCGCCGCCGAAGCCCTTGACCGCATCGAACTCCCGCCGGAAGCGCTTGAGCGCATTGCCCCGTTGATAACCCCGGGCGCCTCCTTGCTCATCTCCGATCAGGGCCTTGGTTCGGAGACGGGACAGGACACTGATTTCATTGTCGTAACGAAGTAGGGAGACGGGTTGCCTCGGTGGTCGTGCCGAAGAACCTATTTCGCCTTCCTCTCTCGACTTGCGGGGCAGGCCAATCGCTCGCAAAACCGGGTGGTGGCCAATTTCGGGCAGGGAATTGGGAGGGAGGTACGGCCACGCCTGATCTGGCCTAATGCGCCGACGTAAATCCGGCGCTGACGGGGTTCCTCCCTCACCGGCCCCTGCGTGGCCGCGACGCGCCGCCATGGCACATATTTTGTGGACAGGTGACGAGGCAAGGCTTGCGAGCCTCCGCCTCACGACCGTAAATTGCGCCAGATTTTCTTGCAGACCAAAGGGTTTAGATGCATTTTACCCTGCGCACGGGCGGCGGTCGGGCTTCTCACTGCCGGATGGAACTTGGAGGCGAACGTGCAGGGCACACGTTGGCGTTGTTACGGCCGGGATAATCCTTCCCAAACTTTTGAACCGAACTCATCCTCGCGGCGACAAATCCCACGAGTAGATCGTTGAGTGCGAACCTTTCTGCCTCAGATGAAGTCCTGATCGGCAGGGTCGCCCAAGGCGACCGACTCGCGATGCAGGTTCTGTTCGCTCGCCATCAGGTGCGCGTGTATCGGTTCGTGCTTCGCCTCGTCGGTAACCAGACCGTTGCCGAGGATTTGATCAGTGATGTGTTCCTGGACGTATGGCGTCAGGCAGACCGGTTCGAGGGTCGAAGCGCGGTGTCGACTTGGCTGTTGGCCATCGCGCGTTTCAAGGCGCTCTCGCTGATGCGGCGCAAGCCCGACCAGGAACTGAACGAGGAGATGGCGGGAGCGATCGAGGACAAGTCGGATGATCCCGAAATATCGATTCAGAAGAAGGACAAGAGTGCGGCATTACGCAGGTGCTTGGAGGCGCTTTCGCCGGAACATCGGGAAGTTGTCGATCTTGTCTACTATCACGAAAAATCGGTCCTGGAGGTAGCCGAGATCGTCGGCATTCCTGAGGCAACCGTGAAGACGAGGATGTTCTATGCGCGCAAGAGGCTCTCTGAGCTGCTGAAGACAGCGGGAATTGATCGAGGTTGGCCATGAACCAAGCGGACCAGAAGATGTCGGCGGACGATGTCGAGGCGTTGCTGCCCTGGTATGCGGCCGGCACTCTCGCGGCGCGCGAGGCGGACCAGATCGAAGCGGCGCTGGCCGCCGACGCAGAGCTCGCCCGCCGCCTCGAACTGGTGCGCGAGGAAATGGCCGAGACCGTATTTCTCAATGAATCGCTCGGCGCCCCTTCGCCGCGCGTCGTGGAAAACCTGTTCAAGGCGATTGACGGTGAACGCCGCCACGCGCGCGCTCCGGCGGCCGGGGGCGGGCTGGGCGGCTGGCTGATAGGTTTATTCACTCCGCGCGCCTTCGCGCTTACGGCCGGCGCCGCTGTGGTCGTGATGATGCTGCAGGCTGGCGTCATCGCCAAGTTGGTGCTGCAGGATCGCGGCGAGGCGCGCTTGTCTTTTGAGACGCAGTCGGCGCCTCCCGCCGCGACGCGCGGGCTTGAGCTCGGTTCCTTTGCCCTGGTGAGGTTTGCGCCGCAGGCGGATATGGCGGACGTCACCCGTTTCCTCGATGCGCACGACGCCGTGATCGTCGACGGTCCCCGTCCTGGCGGCCCGGGCGGAATGTACCGGGTGCGCGTTGCGCGCCGCTATGTAGACAAGGACGAGCTTGACCGCCTGGTCAAAGAATTCCAGTCCGCCAGCAATCTCATCAGCATGGCGGTGCCGACCGAGTAGCGGCCGCGCAGGAAGCAAATTTCGATCGATGCATCCGCCCGTCTGGTGGGGCGGGGCGGTCGAGGAGTTGTCCCGTCGAGAGGCTGCTCGAACTGCGATCCTCTACACCTTCGACCTCATCGAGCATAATGGCGAGAATCTGCGCGATCGCCCGTTTCTTGAGCGCAAGGCCGCCCTCGCGCAGTTGCTGGGCGGTCTCAAGGCCGGCATCCTGCTCAACGAACACATCGCCGAAGATGGGGCGACCGTGTTCGCCCATGCGTCCCAGCTTGGCGCGGAGCGTATTGATGTCGAAGAAGGTCGATAGCACGTATCGATCCGGCCCGTGCCGCGTCTGGATTACGGGTCCGCAATCCCGCCAGCATCGCCATGCAGCGGGAACGCAGCGAGATTTGGCATCGACGAGCTCCACGCCGTGCGCGCCCACGGTGACCCGCCGTAACAGCAAATGCGGGCTTGCTGAGTCCCGTTGCGGGTGAGGACCAGATCCTCCTCACATCTGAGCGCACGCCGTCTCGTGTCAAGATTTGTGGAGGTAATAAGGCTCAAGGTTTCTCGGGCTCTAGCGCGTTCGCCGCCGGGCAGGTCAACTGCCACATTAGAGCCGAGGGAGCATAATAAATCGCAACTCGCCGCCGAGGCTGTATTTCGCCATCGTATTGATGACTGTGCTGCCAAATCAGCGCCGCGTCGGTGCAACCACGGGCGGCCGTTCGTTCTCAGCCCAGCTCATGAAAGGCCTGACAGGGAAAAGCCTCGGATATCGCGTTCGCAGCACCCCAATGACCGAACGAAATGTTGCGACCTAGCGCTAGTGCCCATAAATGATGCGCATAGTTACTTCCTCCCCTACTACACGATATTAGACGGTTGAACTGTGGCTCTGAGAACTATCGTACCTTCCTGACATTTAACGGTTATCTGACCTTCCTGCCATACGTCTATATACTCTTCAGCATAAGGAAGCGCTTCGAGGCATTGTATTAGATCATCCAGAAACTCTTGATATGTTGGTTTATCGGCCATGTCTCTGTAGTCCATGCTTTGCAGACAACAATATCGGACAGTTTTTAACTTTTACGTTTTGTGAATGGTTTAAAGCAGCTAATTATCGCGTCTGTCATCTCAAGTGCTGCGATAATAAGCTCCTTTTGGCACATGATTGCCATCGATGTTCCGTCACTATGAAATGAAAGTAGTTATCTGGCCGCCAGACCGTCCGCGCCGTAAAACCGTGATACGGATTAGACGCTATCACTGCATCTCCTGATGACTCATCCTGTTCTAGGATGTCTATTAACTCAGATAGTTTCATAACTATTCCTCCCGCTTCATCTTTGTACAGGTACCTCGGTCAGGACTCCCGAGCCGTTCGCGGAAACCGTCTCTTGTTTTGATGATAGTCCAGACGAATATTTTCCGCCGCGCGATGCAGAACATTAGATCTCGGTGCGTGGATGATCCTCCGCAGTGAAATCAATTTGACATTCGACGATGCCTGACGAGCTCCCCCCGACCAGAAATCCTTGCTGTGCCGCACAAGGACGCCGGGTGCGCGCATCATATGCGGCCGCGGCTCGATGTCCCGGACAATGATCCGCGCTACCTGCATGATCGATACGTCACTCGGAGTTTATCCCACATGATGGATTATCGACTTGAAGACGCGAACCGCCCAAGGTAATAAGCGTGTCGACCATGCCCGAACAGTCGGCCATGGATAGCCTCTCGACGGGTTGTGACAGTGTCCTTCAATTGAGCGACGCGACGCCAACTCGGGGGCACGTAGTTTGCGCTCTCGCAGAACGTCTTGCGCCCCCCGCCGTCGTGGTCACTAGCGCCAGCATCGCGGCGCGCAAGACGTGGTCCCTCCGTTCTTCCCTTATTTAGCACACCGATGGTGCCGCCTACGATTGGGGCGGCTGTGTACATAGCTACGTTGCGCGTCGAAAATTCACCGCGCAGGCCAATGCGATGCTGACGGCTGGATCGAAGTGTGCGCCAGACCCAGGGCCGAACGCCAGGATCAGCACCGTGAGAATGACACCTGTCGGAAGCGTGTTACAGAGGCCTTCCCGAGACCTGGGATTGCTTCGGGCGGGCGCCGCGGCGGCCTGTGCACGCGGCCCGCACCAGCCGCCGTGAGGACTGGAGCAGGCTCGCAACGCTGGCACACGGCGTCCCCGTAAACGCAAAATCACCAAGGGGAATTTTTAGAGCCATCGCCTGGACGAGTCCGAGCGCCGTCATGCACCACGGATTGCGGCTTTGAACCGCAAGCCGAGGGCTAGCGCCACCCCTCCCTCACGACCGAAACGCCGCAGATGCTCAGCAACCGCTCGAACATGACGATTGACGAACCGGAGGTTCAATGGAGCGTCCACTTTTCGAGCGGACCCCGCATGCCTGGGTCCTCTACCACCCAGCTTCAACAGAGCCAGGCTATCCGCGCCGGATCGGCATTCAGTCAGCTCGCAGGCCCGCGCGTGATCGAAGCGCGGCGGTACTTTGGAAATATGCCGGGAGATCCGCCGACAGACCGCGATGCACCTGGCGCGTAATCTCATCGGCCAAGACCTGACCTTCCCCGCGTTCGAGCGCATCGAGCGTCGTCCGCACGATTTCCTCGGGCGAACTCTTCGGCGCGTCGATATTGCGCGTAAGATCGGTGTCGATAAAGCCTGCATGCAGCCCGACGACCTGGGTGCCCTGTTGCGCAAGTTCGATACGAAGGCCGTTCGTCAGCGCCCACGCGGCTGATTTCGACGCGCCATAAGTCGCCAGGCCCGGACCATTCATCCAGCTTGCAACGGAAAGGACGTTGATGACCGCGCCGCCGCCGTTCTTAGCCAGGACCGGCGCGAAAGCGCGTGCCATGCGCAGCGGTCCGACAAAGTTCACTTCGAACTGCTCTCGCGCGGACTCGACCGCCCCGTCGGCGAGAAAACCGCCAGGCCTTGCGATGCCGGCATTGTTGACGAGCAGGTTGACATTGCCGGCCGCCCGCGCCGCGGCGACCACGTCTTCGTCGCTGGTGACGTCCAGTTTCAGCGGCACGACGCCCCTGAGGGTAACCGCCTGTGGATTGCGCGCTGCGGCGTAGACCTTCGCCGCTCCCATCTCCACCAGCGCCTTGGCAAAGGCGAGGCCGAGGCCCCGGTTGGCGCCCGTCACCAGGGCAATTGATCCTGCAACCTTCATGGTCGACTCCTGTCGTGCTCTCGATCAAATATGATGGCCATCATGCTTGCGATACATGATAGTCATCATATTTAGTGTCAAGAGAGCCATCGACGATTCAGGACCGGAGCCAGGAAGGCCGGAAAGAAATGCGCTATCCCGCGAATCAGACGGCCAAGAAGCATGACAAGATCCTCAAGGAGGCCGCACGGCTGTTTCGCGAGCGTGGCTTCGACCGGGCTGGTGTTGCCGAAATCATGAAGGCCGCAGGGCTGACACATGGCGCCTTCTATGCCCATTTTGCTTCCAAGGAGGCGCTAGAAGCCGAGGCCGTGGAGCGCGCGTTCGCGCAATCGGACAACCGCATTTACGCTCTGACGGCGAATGCACGCGATCCAAAGCGGGTCTTCCTCGATAGCTACTTGAGCGCATCGCATCGCGATCATCCCGGGTGCGGCTGCGTCATGGCGGCGCTGGGGCCGGAGATCGCTCGCGATTCTGCAGCGCGCAAGCCATTCACCGCGCAGGTAAAGCAGATGATCGATGGGATGGCCGTGCGGTTTCGGTGGAAACGCAAGCTCGCCGCGCGCCGCAACGCGATCCATCTCCTGTCGGCGAGCGTTGGGGCGCTGATTTTGGCGCGCGCCATGGACGACCCCCAGCTCTCCGACGAGATACTGGAAAGCGTCCGCGACAACCTGGCCTCGCTGTGAGCAAAAGACGCCATCAAACGTTTTAGCACCGTAGCGATCAGGGCTGATTGCGGTCGCAAGCCTCCAACACAGTGAGTTTCGCATCGCCTGCGCGGTTAACTCGACAATTCGTTGGACCGACCGACCGTCGGCTCGAAAGCCTTGATGGCTTTGTGAAGGTCGATACCCCCATCTCATTTTGCGGATCTCCTGTTTGTCGCGGTGTGCTATTGCAAGAAACGCCGGAAAAACAGGTGGGAACGGCGTTCTCGGTTGCGGACGGAATTCCGAAATCGAGATTGCACGATGACACGTGAGTGCGATCGCAGGAGCGAACAATGATCTTGCAATCTTTGAGCGGATTACCACCATTTCTGGCCTATTTCTGCACCGCGTTCGTGATCGTCATCGTCTATCTGATCGTCTACACGCGCATCACGCCTCACGATGAGTTCGCCCTGATCCGCAACAATGTGCCTGGTGCGGCCATCGCCTTGGGCCTGAGCCTGCTGGGTTTTGCGCTACCGGTCGCAAGCGTGATCGCCCACACAGAAAATTTGATTGATTGCATGATCTGGAGCCTGATTGCCTTGATCGTGCAGATCATCGTCTATTTCGTGGTGCGCGTCCCGATCCCCAACCTTCCGCAGCGCATTGCGGCGGGTGACCTCGCGCCGGCGATCTGGCTCGGACTGGCGTCGCTTGCGGCCGGCGCTCTCAGCGCGGCGTCGATTTCTTATTGAGCCCGGTCTATTATGAGCCATGTTCCGGCTGAACTGCGCCGGGCAGATGGGTTTGCCGATGAAGCGCTCCACCCAGGTGTCGCTGGTTGTGATGACGGCCGCCGGTATCGGCGCCAGTGCATATGCGTTGACACCCAACGATAATTGTCGCCGATCGCCATCGAGCGCGACCGCGCGCGAGCCGCAGGATGCGATGCCGACCGCGTCCGCGCGAGATTGCCGATCGTCGCACGGCGACTCGGCTGGTCACGGCTTTTCGTCGTTGTTCTCCTCGGGTTATGGCGGCCCCGGTTATGGCTACGGATCGCCTGGCGCGACTAAGACGGTCGCGAATGGGACGTCGGCAGCCACGTCAGCAAGTCGCGGCGGATTCGGGTGGACCGGACAGGCGCTGGCATCGTTTGCGGGCAGCTGATCACTTCAATGCAACGTATTCCTGTCAACGAGCGTGCGGATTGGCGTCACCTCGCCGAGCAGTGCGGCTTTGTATTCCATACCGGCAATGGCGAGCCCTACTGGGACGAAACCGCCTATTACGCCTTCAGCCTCAAGGAGGTCGAGGAGGACCTCGAGGCCCCGACTGCGGTGCTGCACGCTATGTGCCGCGAACTCGTGGGGCGCGCCATCGCGGACGAATGCATGATGACGCGCCTCGCGATTCCACAGCGATTTTGGAACTTCATCGCCGCGAGCTGGAAACGCCACGACGGCAGCCTCTATGGTCGCTTCGACCTATGCTATGACGGCAAAGGTCCAGCGAAGCTTTTAGAGTACAACGCCGATACTCCGACCTCCCTGTTCGAATCCGCTGTATTCCAGTGGAACTGGCTCAACGATGCGATCGCACAGCAGACCGTTCCGCACGATGCCGACCAGTTCAACTCGCTTCATGAACGCCTGATCGAAGGATGGAAGCCGCTTGCGCACGGCAAAAGAATTCATCTTGCCGGAATACTCGACGTTCCCGAGGACGCTGGAACGCTCACCTACCTGGAGGACACCGCAAGGCAAGCCGGCGCGACCACCAGGATCGTCGCCATAGACAAAATCGGGCTTGCCCCCAAGGGCATTTTCGTCGACGACGCCGATGCGCCCATCGATATCGCGTTCAAGCTCTATCCTTGGGAATGGATGTTCCGCGAAAAATTTGGTGCCTCACTCCCGGGCTCCTCGACGCGTTGGATCGAACCGCCGTGGAAGGCCATCCTGTCCAATAAGGGGATTTTGCCCCTGCTATGGCAGATGTTTCCGCGTCATCCCAACCTGCTTCCGGCATTTTTTGAGGACGATCCGCAGCGTGGGGAGCTCGGCGGTTCCTATGTCAGGAAAGCCCTTTTTTCGCGCGAAGGCGCCAATGTGGAGATTATAATCGGTGGCGATGTCGTGAACGCAAACAGTGGGCCTTACGGCGCAGAGCCCAAGGTCTTGCAGGCGGTTGCCCCATTGCCGCTATTCGACGGCAACTATGCTGTGCTTGGTTCCTGGTGGGCGGGCGGGGCGGCTGCCGGACTTTCCGTACGCGAGGACGTGGGCCTAATCACGAATAATGCGTCGCGGTTTCTGCCACATGCGATTGTGTGATCTTCTTGAATCCGAGTGGCTCGACCACAATCGATAAGAACCATGGCACGCGAGCCGAAGCGAGAGAACGGAACGCCAGGTGACGCAACGAACTCTATATGGCATGAAATCAGCGGGCACGGCGCCAAGCGGATTGATCCGGAGGCTCCAAGGTTCGCGCAGTAATAGTGTCGCCCTCGTAACGGTTCCCAAAAGAAAGGCGGCGCCGGATCGTTGGCGCGGTTGGGGGGGCAGGGGAATGCCAAGTCACCGGGTCGCCGCAGTCACAATGACGATTCAAGGGTCGCTTTCTCGGGCGCCCCTACGTCGTAAACCCGACAGGGCCCACGTTGGTTCCGTTCCGGGAACCGATCACGCTCATTTGATTTCGTTCCCTTTAGTTCTGATCCGGTCGGATGTTCAAGGACCAGCGCGGAAGCTGCCGCTGAGTTTTCCGCGCGAATGCTTTAGCGAAGATTGATTGTGATATTGAATAGGAGTGGCTCACCCTGGGCCCTTCGCCAGCCGGGATAATAGTAATTAGGCGTTCACGCCGACCGATCAGTCCCGTCGTGCTCGAGCCGTCCTAGGCGCCGTGGGGCACGTTTCGCTTAAGGTGCCGCTGATCCCGCTTCGGCGCCTGCTGCAAGCGAGTGGCGAGATGAAATTCCCCGGAGCGAGTCCCCTCCACGTTCGATTTATCGTGTCTACACCACGACGATGTGCAATCGTGGGAGCGGTCCGGAGGGGCTATTCCGCCGCCGTGCCCCAGAGCTATCTCTCTTAAGACCGCACCGGGGGAGTACCGAGCGTGCTCGAGGACCCCGGTGTCCTTGATCGCCCTTTGCATCGCGTCATCGAGCGGGCGGGTTCGTGCCGGGAGAGGCGGGATGGTACACAGGTCTCGAACGGCAGGCAGATCGGCATCTGCCAGACCATACTCTTGAACTTTTGTAAGGGAGGAGGATGCGATGTTCAAAACAGCTTTGCGGTGCAGCGCTGTGCTGATTGCCGCTCTCGCGGTGGCGGCCGCTGCGCAAGCCCAAACGCACGAAAGCACCATTCCGAGCCTGGCATCCGCCGATTTCGGCTGGCAGCACGGACTCGGGCTCATCTTTCAACGGGTCGAGGGGAAGGTTGCACCGATCGGACGCGGCCCTGTGCTGCCCGGTATCGAGCCTCTCGCCGATGACCAGAATTCCAATCTAACCCCCTGGGCGGCCACCCAGATGCGCATACACAACGAGCTGGTAAAAAAGGGACACCGCGCTTTTTCTGCCCAATCCCGGTGTTGGCCCGGCGGCACCCCCGGTCAATCGCTGTTTCTTCAG
>JASHYD010000551.1 GCA_030043175.1 Xanthobacteraceae bacterium
TTCCAAACCGCGCCGGCCGCGACCAGAAGGTGCACAAAACCAAGCAAACCTACATAGAAGGGCAGCACCGCAAAAACGAGTCCGGTAGCCACAATGATCTCGATGATGCAGGCGACATACATCCAGGCGGCGGCCGGATGAAACTTCGCCGCCTTGAAAAAGCCGAGGGCCTCAGGCACGAAAAACTTCGCGTAAATATGTGGAATGAAGAAGAGTCCGCAGATTAATCGAAGGATATTGGACTCATCCGTAAGATTGAAGCTCTGTGCTAAGCTAGACATCCTTGATCCCCTGTTGGTGCCTTTACGGTCGGTTCGCAGTTTTCTCTAGCCGTTCGGTTGCCAAACCGGAGCGCACCATCATCTTTTGGATGCTCGGCCGCTTTTCTCAGACGTGACCTCGCTCGGCCTCAGTACTTCGACGCGATCGGTAGTTCCTCCGCCGGGAACAGCGAGATCAGGCGACAACCCTTGTCGGTGACCACAACCTCTTCCTCGATGCGCGCGGCTGAATAGCCGTCGGCTGCCGGACAATAGGTCTCGATGGCGAACACCATGCCTTCCTTGATCTCAGTCGGATGATCCATTGACACCACGCGGCTGATGATCGGCCGTTCGTGCAGGTTCAGCCCCAGCCCGTGGGCGAATTGCAGGCCGAAGGCCGCCATCTCGTCGGGGAAACCGAATTCGGGCGCCTTCGGAAACACCTCGCAGATATGCGCGGTCGAGGCGCCGGGCTTGATGCGGTCGATGGCGTTGTCAAGCCATTCACGCGCCTTACGGTAGGCGTCGTGCTGCACTGGCGTCGCCCGCACTACGTTGAAGGTACGGTAATAACAGGTGCGGTAGCCCATAAACGACTGCAGGATGTCGAAGAAGGCCTGGTCGCCGGGGCGGATCATGCGGTCGGTGAAGTTGTGCGGATGCGGGCTGCAGCGCTCGCCGGAAATGGCGTTGACCGCTTCGACGTCGTCGGAGCCGTGGGTGTAGAGGAACTTATTGACTTCGGCGACGATGTCGTTCTCGCGCACGCCCGGCCGCAGTATTTCGTTGACCAGGTCGTAGGCGCCGTCGACCATGGCGGCAGCGCGGTTGAGGAGCGCGATCTCGTCGGCCGACTTCACCTCGCGCGCCGACAGCATCACCTGCTGGCAGTCCTCGATCTTAAGCCCGGCCTTTTCCAGTTCAAACATCATCGGCGGCTCGATAATGTCGACGCCGAGGGGCATCTTGGCGACGCCGGCCTCTTTGAGCAGCGCGGCGATCTCCTCGGCGTGGCGCTTCATCAGGCCGAAGGCCGGATCAACGGTACCGCGCAACCCGATCAGGCCGGCCTTGCAGTTCTCCGGCCGCAACCACGGCGAATAGAGCTTGTGGTGCACGGCGGCGGAACCGAAGTCCCACAGGACCGGATCACCGCCGCGGGTGAGCAGCGCGAAGCGCGAGAGCTTGTCGCGCGCCCATTCGCCGATCTTGGTCGAGGTGACGTAGCGGATATTGTTGTCGTCAAACAGCAGCATGGCGCCGAGGTCGGACGCCTCTAACGCCGCCTGCGCCCGGCCGAGCCGGTAGCGGTGCATGCGCCGGTAATCGACGCGCTCCTCGAAATCGACCCCCATGGTGCCGAGCACGGGCAGATGGCGGGCCCAGTTGTAGCGCGGGTTGATGTCCTCGGCGGTGATCCTGATGGGGTCGCGGCGGGTTATGTCATCCATAGCAAGCTCCTCGGATTTAGGTGGTCCTATCGATAGGTGACATATTCTGATAAGGTTAGGCCTTTGCCGGTTTTCTCGTCGAGTCGTTGGATCGCCGCAGCTACTCAGTCCTGTAAGGCAGACCTTTCAAATTCCGGTGCCCCGGGTCATAAACTCATAGCGACTCGGCACTGAAGGATCTTTCGTTTCAAACGTATGCGCCTTAAACGTTCGCAGCACCGCCCTGCCGCCAACATGGCAACATTCGTCGACGAACCGAGCGGCCATATCGGGGCATCACAGTGTCATCGTTGATCCCTTGGAGCACGCGGGAGGCAAGAAATCGGGGGTGGACGTTCGAGCATCATTTGCGGATTAGCGTCCGCCATTTTCCTCTCGGAGGAGAACGGTGCAGCGATCTGCCTTTCATTGTTCTGCCGGAGCGCCATCTGATAATGCGCCAGCGGATCAGCGACGGGCCAGCAAGCCACAGCATACCGAGCGCTCGCCAGGGTTGCCGAATTCCGACGCCGGATATCTTGCATTCTCGGGTTCAAGCAAATCTAGCAGCATCTGGCGAGGGCCAGTTGATGCATGAGAGGGCCAATCCAGTCGACGCGAGTCCGCCGTTCGTTTGCCTGGGATTTGACCCAGCAAATGTGGTTCGCCTGTACGCGACATCTTCGACGTCTGGAGGACCCGTTGGTCATCATTCATCGATCCGCCCATGAGAAATTCCAGGTCCGCCCTCTTGGGGAGGTAGTCGGGAACGGTCGCAAAGGGTTGCTGGCTCAGGGCATTCGTTCTGCGCGCTTTGGAAAGAGCTGTGGCCGCAGCTTGGGATGGCAGCCCATCATCTTGGGGGCATAAGGCGCATCAGCACCGAGCTCCTCGGCGGCATGCCAGGCCCAGCGCGGGTCCCACATCGCGCCGCGAGCCAGGCAGACGAAGTCGGCCTGGCCGGAGGCGACGATGTTCTCGGCTTGCTGGTAACCCGCAATCAGGCCGACAGTCATGACCGTCATGCCGCTTTCCTTTTTCACCTTTTCGGCGAACTGCACCTGATAGCCGGGGGCCAGCGGAATCTTCTGCCGCGGATCGAGGCCGCCGGTCGAGACGTCCATGTAGTCCATACCGCGCTTCTTCAGCTCCTTGGCCAGCAGCACCGTTTCTTGCGGCGTCCAGCCGCCGTCGACCCAGTCGGTCGCGGAGACCCGCATACCGAGCGGTTTCTGCTCCGGCCAGACCGCGCGCACCGCCTCGAACATCTCGATGGCGAAACGCATGCGGTTCTCAGTCGAGCCGCCGTATTCGTCAGTGCGCTGGTTGGACAGCGGTGACAGGAACTGGTGTGCCAGATAGCCGTGCGCGCCGTGCAGCTCGATCAAGTCGTAGCCGATGCGGTCGACGCGCTTGGCGGCGGCGGCGAACTCGCCAATGCAGCGCTTGATGTTCTCCTTGGTCATGGCGTGCGGCATCGGCCAACCGGTGTCGTAGGGGATCGCCGACGGCGCTTCCGGCGTCCAACCGCCTTCCTCCTTAGTCAGGATCGGCTTGCCGCCCGCCGCCGGCGGCGCGGTCGGTCCCTTGCGGCCGGCATGGGCGAGCTGAACGCCGAGCTTGGCGACGCCGTA
>JASHYD010000552.1 GCA_030043175.1 Xanthobacteraceae bacterium
CCGAGAGGCCGAAGTCGGCCATCGCGATGTTGCCGCCGCGTCCCTTGCGGACGTCCGGAAAGGCCGCGCAGACCGCGCGCAATCCAGCCAGAAGGGACGGCAACAGCTCCATCCCAAGGGTAGAATCACTTTTTCGCTGATTTGGGAATCCCTAAAATGCATACCTTCGCTACTTTTAGAATTGCTGCTTCGTTATCGATCTATTCAGATTTATCAGATAAAATGAGAGACTGAGGGTTGTCGCGATGGGCGAGCACATGTACCGAGTTGTTTTTCCGTTGATGTTATTGTCGTCCTCCGCTCTATCTCAGGGGGCGAATGTCTTCTTTAGCTATTCCGAATGGGAGAGGATGTCAGATAATCAGCGTTCGATATACATCGCCGGGGCGATGGACGCGCTGATGATGTACGCCAGTAACGTTGAAGGATCAAAGCTAACCACCCATTTCTACAGCTGCCTAACAAAAGCCAGCCTGAACAATCTACAACTCGCTAACAACGTACGGGCATATACGAAACAGCACCCGGAGCTGCAAGCCGGTACGGTGCAAATACCGTTGGTGCATTATTTAAGAGCTTTATGTGGTCCAGTGCCGCAGTAAGCACAGCTGGGCATCAAAGAAACATCGTCAGGCAAGTAGCCCAACAAGCCGGTTGCAGCGGCAGGGATGGTTCAACATCTGCGAATAAGCCTCAGAAGGCTGGCATCGGCATTACGGAATGCTTTGATCGGCCATTCAGGCTGCCGCTCCGGGTTACCATGGTTGTGCGGTACCCACCGATCGATTCACAAACCATCTTGGCGAAGACTTGCCAAGCGTGCCCCGTTGTTGGCCCTCCGACGGAGAGGCTGGTCACCTGCATCTCCTCCTCAGTACCCCGAAGCTGTCGGTTTCGGTGCTGGTCAACGCCCTCAAGGGCACGTCGGGTCGGACGCTTCGCAAGAACCGGCCAGACCATCGCCTCTCGCCGCACGACGGTGTTTTGTGCTCGCCGGCCTATTCGCTGCGTCGGCCGCGGCGGGTCCGTTGGCGATCATCAAGCCGTATATCGAAACAGAGGCAGCGTGCTCCTCGCCCTAAAGGCCGAGGCTTCCGCGTGCTGAAAATTTGGTGAGCCGAGGGCGTCTCTGGTCCGCTGACGCAGTCGGCGTCAGCGGACTCTTTCACCGCTGTGTGATTGTCATTGCGGGTCAGCGGTCATCTTCATCATTATGGTCTGGCGGCGCGCCGGTGCCCGGCGCAAAAGAAACACCGCGGAGCACCTCAGCAAATCGCGCGGTTCGAAGCGTCGCGAAGGATTCGCCGGCCGGAAGGCTTGTCGCCGCGAGGTTATCAGTGATCATCACCAACTTGTTCGGGTCGGCACCCTGGTCTCCGCTCCCACTCACCGTCGAGGTGATCGCCCAGATGGTGGCGGTGCCGTCGCGATTGACACGACCGGTGAGGTTGCGCAGACCGTCAGTGGCCGGCGACCACGGCAGGCCAGTGACCGAATTAGTGCCCGTCGGATAACCGCTGACCGTATACGGCAGGCCGAGATTAAGTCCCGTCGCCAGGACGTACGCCAGATTCCATTGACCTTGGCTGGCGTTGAACACCCACTTCTGCAGCCCTGCGGTGGTCTGGCTGGCTGCTGCCGTGTACGTTCCGGCGTTGAATGTATTTGTACCATTACCCTCATCGGCAACATAGAGCGTCGTCGCATTGGCGAACCACACTCCGAATGGAAACGAATCCGTGGTGTTCTTCGCAAGTTCAGTCGTGAAGCCCTTCAGCACGCACATGTTGTACGGGAAGACACCTTCGGTCGCGAGATTAGCGGAATTGTAAAAGACCGGTGTTGCCGGCAACGCGGCGGACGGTGCGGGCAAGCCAACTCCGTTCGGGCACGCATGGGGATTGCCGGTGCTGTCGGCCGCACCCGAAGTATCAATGAAATAGACCGTGTTGACGCCGTTACCGCCGCTCCCCTTGGTGAGATAGATGATATTGTTGAAGATCGAGAGACCGCGGAAATTAGTGTCCTTGCCGATCTTATCCGCCTTGTCGCCCAGCTCCGTGATGTTGAAGCTGCCGACGGGTGTCGGAAGTCCGGGGTCCATTTGCGCTCTGAGCGGTTTGTCCGCGGCGGTCAGGATTTGAGCTCCGGCGCCGACGATGACCCCGGAGGGCTGAGGGTTGCCGCCATTCCCCGCATTGCCGGAGGTGTAGAAAAGATTTGCGCCAGCGGTGCCGTTCAGGATCGCTGCGCGTCCATTGTTGCCGCTATAAGCATTGGTTTTCGTAAAGCTGAACTTTCCGTGATGATCCACCTGGGCGACTACGCGATAAAACTGCCCAGGTACCGGGTTCGTCGGATCAACTACAAAGGGCGTGTTGGAGTTGGAGACATCGAGCGTGTCGACCGACGCCAGATATCCCATGAACGTGACAAAGCGCTTGTCGGTCGACAGGTTGAGGGCAAGTTCCGACTTGGACGAAAAGCTGGTCACCATCTGGTCGGAGCTGACCATGATTTGCCGTTCCGAGCTGTTAGGCACTTCGAGCGAATTGACCAGCCGGCCGGTTGGCGTGATCTCATCGAGCAAGATCTTGGAGGTGATGCCGAAGCTTCCGTCCACGATGGCATTGTTGAAGACTTCAGGATAGGTGCCGTCCGCCGTTGCCGTCACACAGTTGGAGCCGGTACAGTTCGGCGGCAGCTGCGCGCCAACGACAACATTGTTGGGGTTGTTATCGTACACCGACCGGCTGACCAGCAGATTGCCGGGCCGAAAAGCGGTGCCGTCATCCGCAAGGACCAACTGAGTGTGCGTCAGGCCAGCCAGCAAGACCGTAACCGCGCGGCCCGATTGGAAAATAAAAGAGCAGACAAATTTTTGCGTCTCTTTGTGCTTCATCGCAGATCCCCTATAGGCGCCACTCCATTGTGTTGTGGGAACGGGCGCCGCAATATCATGCCGGTGTCATGTTACAGCCTTGCGAACGCTGACTCGCTGCAACCGGGTCCGTTCTTCGCAGGCTCGTTCACGGGCAGCGTCTCACACAGCATCAGCAATTGCGGGCCGGACTGAAGAAAGCTTTGGGCCGCGGAAGTCGACCATGCCGTCGCCGCAACTGGCCCAACGCAGAGTGCCGAGTAGGCGCAATCTGCGCTGGTCCCAGAACTGGGGACACGGCTCAAGGGTGATCGCCAGCGACTTCCCGGGCTTGAGGCAGAACCACCCGCTGGTCAGCGACGTTTCCAAAGTCCACCTCCGAAGAGTGCTAGCTCCATGCCAGATTTTCGTCGGAGTCGGATCAAAATTGGCATATGCGGGCCTCCCACAGGCAACGGGAAGCCAATCGTCAACGCGTCGAGCGCCACTAGTCGCGGTAGCGAACGATTGCGTCGCCCAACGTGTCCCGCAACGGATCAAGCCAGGGAGAGTAGTGCCGCCACTGGGAAAGCCCCCCGCGGAAGAGCGGCTGGCGCACCTGTTCCGAGCTGGGGGTGTTTACCGCGCGCTGGCTGCGGTAGAACGCCAGACAAGCAGGATCGAATTCGAGTCCGCAATGCGCCAGGATCTGGCGCACGCTGGCGCCGAGGTCCTCGACCAGGTCCTCGTAGCTGACCCGAAGCGCCCGTCCCGGCAAAACCCGATCCCAGTGCCGCATCACCTCCAGATACGTCCGGTAATACCTTGCGATCTCCGCGATTCCGCACCCGAACTCCTGTCCTCTCGCGAAAAGCTGCTTGAGGTTGCTGACGCAGCAGGCCATCGGCTCGCGCCGGATGTCGATGATTTTCGCATTGGGCAACATCAAATGGATCAGGCCTATGTGCCAGAAGTTGTTCGGCATCTTGTCGACGAAACGCGGCCGTCCGCGCCGATAGACACGCGTCTCGTCGAGGTAGCGGCGCCCCAGACGTTCGTAAAGGAGCGGGTCCAGACTCGGCAGCAGATCCGGATAGCGGGCACTGCCGCGGTTCGGTCCCGGCCCCTGCAATTCCGAGACGATTCGCGGAATGTCGTGCAATTCCTGCGTCCCATCGACGTCTGGGTGTGAGGCCAGGATTTGTTCAAGCAGCGTCGAGCCCGAGCGCGGCAGGCCAACAATGAAGATCGGGTCGCGAGCCGCGGCGCCGGCGCCGGTGCGGATGACGAAGAATTCCTCGCTGCAAATATCCATCAGGCGGCGGGCGTTGTCCTCTATCGCCTCGGCACGGTAGCCGCTCTTCGCCCGCACCAGCGAATTGCCACGCTCGTAAAATGCCCAGGATCCGTCATAGTCGGCCCGATCCTCCAACGCTTTCCCGAGCGCGAAACAAAGGTGTGCGCGATCCCCCAGTCCCGGGCTTGGTAGCGCCTCCAGGCCCCGCATGCGTGCGACCTCGTGGTCGCTGAAGCGATACGTCTTTAGGTTGGCGAGGCTCCAGAACGCGTCGCCGACATCGGTCTGGCCGCTCGTTGCATCCCGGTAGGTGCGCACGGCCTCGTCGGTCCGGCCGAGCGCTTTCAGTGAATGGCCCAGCACGATGCGCAGGTGATTGCGCTGCGGGGTCTGCGAGAGCAGGTCGCGGAAGATCGGGACCGCCTCGTCGTGGCGTCCGAGGCCCGCGAGTATCGTGGCACGAAGAAATCGGGCCTCGGGATCGGAAGGTGCGCTCAGCAGCCGCTGCTCCACTTGTTCCAGCGCCGTCGCATACTTCTGGCGCTCAATCAGAGTGCGTACGAAATCCAGCCGCGCGTCGGCGTAACCCGGCGCGAGGTCTACCACCTCGCGGAAAAGGCCCTCGGCCCGATCTGCTGCGCCGCATCGCTGAGCGATCCGCCCGAGCAGCCGCAGCGCCTCAACATGCCTGCCCTCCCTGGCAATGTAGCTCGTCAAAAGGTTTTCCGCCGCCGCGTGATCGCCGTCGCAGAACCAACTACCCGCCTCGACAATCACGGGCGGCAGCTCCTTGAGCTTCGAAAGGTGCTTTGATGCAACGCCCGCTCTCTGCGGCTGGCCGGCTGCGCTGAGCAGTCGTTCCAGCATCGCCCAGCTCGACGCCAGGGCGGGATTGAGTTCGACCGCATGTTCGAATGACTCAATCGCGCGCGCCCGATCGCCCAGCGCCACATGGCAATGACCGCGCTCCTGGAAAAGGAGGCCGTAGTGCGGGTGTGCTCGCTCAAGGGTATCCAGAGTCTCCAGCGCATTCTTCGGCTGATCGAGCAGACGCTGGTTCAGCGCCGACAAGTAAAGCGCGTCCCGCTGCGACGGCGCGCGACGCAACAGCGCGCGGACCGCCGCCAGTGCCTCGGTGTGCCGGCGAGCCCGAGTGAGACCTTGGATGCGGCGCAACTCGTTGACGAAAGCGCCAGCATCCGTTTCGCGGTGAAGTCCGGTCACCGTATCTTCACTTTTGCTTCATCGACCCGCAACGGTCCGTTCCTAACATTTTGCGTCAGCCTGATTTCAAGAGGACG
>JASHYD010000553.1 GCA_030043175.1 Xanthobacteraceae bacterium
CGGCCAGGTGGATCTCGCCCACCTCCGCGAGCGGGAAATCTGACAGATAATCGAGCGCCGCATAGCCGTGGTTCATCGCTGAGACGAACACGTTGTTGACGTCCAGCAACAGCCGGCAGCCGGTACGGCGTGTAATCGCCCGGACGAAGTCGGTCTCGCTCATCGTCGATGAGGCGAAGGCGACATACGTCGACGGATTCTCGAGAAGGATCCGGCGCCCGATCGCTTCCTGCACCTCTTCGACATGCTCGCACACCCTGACCAGAGTAGGTTCGCTATAGGGCAACGGCAGCAAGTCGTTGAAATAGTTCGTCTCGTGCGTGGACCAGGCGAGATGCTCCGAAACCAGCGCTGGCTCGTAGCGCTCAACGAGAGCGCGGAAGCGCGCAAGATGGGCCCGGTCGAGCGGCTGAGGAGCGCCGATCGACATGCACACCCCGTGCAGCGAAATCGGATGGTCACGGCGGATGTGCTCGAGTGCCTGATGCGGTGGCCCGCCGGCGCCCATGTAGTTCTCGGCATGAACCTCGAAGAAGCCCCTATGCCGGCTTTCCGCCAGGATCGCGTTCAGGTGCTCGTGCTTGAAGCTCGTCCCGGCTAGGCCTGCGACGGGGAAGGCCGCGAAGCGGAGACGACGATCAGGGCGTACGTCCCCTTTGCGTGTGATGGCGTTCATGGTCGTCTCCGCTCTCCCGCTGTTGTTGCCTTAAGATTGCAGCGGGGTCAGCGAGCCGTGCCTGCCACCCGGTACCTCGATGTTCGTGCAGGTGCCGCCACGAACGAATTTCCAGGCATTGCCCTGGAAATCGACGGTCGAGGTGCCCTGGCAGCTCGTTCCGGGGCCGGCGGCACAATCGTTCTGCCCCTTGAGGGCGACGCCGAAACACTTCTCCTTATGAGCAGCGACTGCCGCCTTGGCTTCCGCCTTGGTCAGCGGCCCCGCGCTCGCCACCGACGCGAGCGCGGTCGCCATGGCGCTGGCGAGAATGGCCGAACTCACAACAGTTTTTACAGACATGAGATTTTCTCCGAATGGGTCTGAAGGTCATGCCCGGAATGGACACGACGGCAATACGGATTACGAGGGAGATTTGTTACAGCGTCGCCATCCGTGCGGACCGTTCTTTGTCAGAGCGCTTCTGCTCTGTGAGGCTGATCGGGAAACCGAGGAACGTGCCGCCTGGAAAATCGCATAGGCTTTATATGACACTTGTTCTAGAATTTTCAGTCAACTTGAGGGAGTTCCACTCAGGTGCAATCAGGCTGGGCGGGTAAGAACCGGGAGCCCCGTAACATTTCCCGCGTCCGTCTCGTAAGAGATGCCAGATGACCGCGTCGCCCCACGAGAACGATTGGGCGGTTTGGATGCGGGCCGCCATGGCCGGTGACGCGAGCGCCTATCGACAGTTTCTCGTGTCGGTGGTCCCGCACTTGAGGGCCGTGGCCCGATCCCGATGTCGGAGGTTGGGCGTCCCAGAGCATGAGGCCGAGGATATTGTGCAAGAGGTGCTGCTTACGATCCATCTCAAGCGAGGAACCTGGGATCAGTCGAGACCGATCGGACCTTGGCTCGCCGCAATCACCAGGAATAAGCTCGTCGACGGCTTGCGGCGACGCGGGCGGCACATCAGCGTGCCAATTGAGCTGGTTATGGACAACCTACGGGCCGAAGATCGGACGCCGGAGCTGTCCACACGCGACATCGATGCGCTGATCGGGCACTTGAAGCCGCAACAGAGAGAGGTCGTCCGATCGATATCGCTCAATGGCAACAGCATCCGCGAGACAGCCGACCGGCTCAAGACGACAGAAGGCGCCATTCGCGTCTCGCTACATCGCGCACTGAAAGCGTTGAGCCTCCTCTATCGGAGTAGCGCCCGTGCAGACTAACGAACTTATCGATCTGCTTGCTAAGGATTCGGCCCCACCGTGGCGCTTCGGGTCGGTGCTGGCCTGGGCCGTTGCGGGGGGGATCATCTTCGCCGCTATCTTGTTCTTTGCAGAAATCGGCACCCGGCCGGACATTTCCGAAGCGGCGAGCAGCGGCCGTTTCCTGTTCAAGTTTGTCGTGACGGTCGCACTGGCCGTCACCGCGATCGGGGGGACGCTCACTCTCGGTCGTCCGGGAGACGACCTCGCTCATAGAGCTCTCACGCTGGCGATCGCGCCAGGGCTGCTCGCTTGCGCTGTCGTTGTGGAACTGCTGGTCCTACCCGAGAGCCAATGGATGCCTCGTCTGATCGGGGATAATGCGCGCGCCTGCTTGACGCTGATCCCCTTGCTTTCGATCGGCCCCCTTGCCTGTCTTCTGGCCGCGTTGCGCCAGGGCGCACCATCAAGCCCAGCTTTAGCTGGTGTCGTTGCCGGTTTGGCGGCAAGCGGCATCGCCGCGACGTTCTATGCGGCATACTGCACGGATGATAGTCCGCTCTTCGTGATGACCTGGTACTCGATCGCGACACTGATCGTCACCACGGCGGGCGGTCTCGTCGGCAGGAAGCTGCTGAGATGGTAAGGCCATTCGCCAAAGAGGCACCAAGATAGAGCTAAGAGCGTCTCCACATACTCGTCTTGGCTGAGCAGTTAGCTTGCCGAAATCCGTCATATTCGAGTCGAGATTTCTCTCTCTGACCATGGAAGACGGACTCAGAATTCTATTCTGCATGTTTACGCAGCTTTCGATTAAACGGACAGGCTCAAGAAAAATTGAAACAGGCATGCTGTGGCATGCTCACCTGGATCGATATTGCGGAGATAAACGGTGTCGCGCGAGGGTGTCGTCGGTATCGGGTAAACCCGACTTTGCGTGGGGAGATGATGACGGGATCCGGTGGTGCGATAGGGAAACGTGGGAACACCCTCTCCCCTCCGGAGAGACGAGCTTGCGGGGCCGTGCCTAACGAATTTCTTCAATCGCTCCGAGCCGCCGAGATCAGTAGCCAATGAGGTCGACCATGGTGAGCGTCACATGCTGCTTCACGCGTGCCAGACCGTATACTGTCGCCCGACATCCCGTCGACCGGCACGATGACCTTCAGATCCCCTGATCTCATGAAGTTTCAAGGAGTTTTCGCCGACACCAATTCGTAGATTAAACGCAGTTCAGTACCCGGGAATTGTGTCTCGGTGGCGTTGATCTCGGCGCAAAGATGTTTGAGCGCTTCGTCGGATGACATGCTGGCGAGCGGGTGGAGGCGAACGGTCAGGGTCTTGGCTTCTTGATCGGGAATGA
>JASHYD010000554.1 GCA_030043175.1 Xanthobacteraceae bacterium
CCACGGCCTTTCCGCGATGCTCGGACCGGATGACCTCGCCGATAAGCACGGCAGCCGCAGCCCATTCACCCCCGAAGCCGAAGCCCATCAGAGCGCGAAACGCGAACAGTTGGCCATAGTTTTGCGCAAAACCACACAGGAACGTGAAGCCCGCGAACCACGCGATGGTGATCTGGAGTGTGCGCACGGTCCGACAAAGCCCCAGCCAGCCATCCGCCAAAGGCCGAAGAAAGCAATGTCGCGGTCCCGATCAAGCCAGCATCCGCGTTGCTGATGGTAAAGGCGGCGATGATCGCCGGGATCGCAAAACTGAACATCTGAACGTCCATTGCATCGAGGATCCAGCCGCCAATGCACGCCCAGAATGTCGTTTTTTCAGTCGAACTCATCTCTTCGTACCAGGCGGTCGGATGATGCTCGTTTGTACTTACTGTCGTCATTTCTCAACCTTTTGCGCGTTCTGATGATGCACAACGTTCCGACGATCGCGAACGATGCTCCACGTTGGCAGACCCTCATTGGGTCATGCGACCCGGCTTGCGTCAATGGCTGGGGCTAAACACCGGCACGTGGTTCGCTCCGGCGCTCAACGAGGGGCAGATGGCGGGCTTGACTGTGTCCCGACCATCCACGCCAAAGGCTCGCAAGAAGGACGTGGATGCCGGCAACAAACGCGGGCGTTACCGAGAGATGATATGATTCGATCGGGACCGCTATAGCTCTTCAATCGAGCAAAACGCCGTCAAAACGTTACTACGCTGCGGATCGATTCTCCCGTATGCATCAGGTCGAAGGCCTTGTTGATGTCGGCGAGCGGCATCACGTGCGTGATCATCGGGTCGATCTCAATTTTTCCTTCCATGTACCATTCGACGATCTTGGGAACGTCGGTGCGCCCACGCGCACCGCCGAAGGCGGTGCCGCGCCAGACTCGGCCGGTGACGAGCTGGAACGGCCGCGTCGCGATCTCCTGGCCGGCGGCCGCGACCCCGATGATAATGCACTCGCCCCAGCCGCGGTGACAGGCTTCGAGCGCCTGGCGCATCACCGTCACATTGCCGGTGCAGTCGAAGGTATAGTCGGCGCCGCCGATCTGGTCGTCGCCGCGCTTGGTCATGTTGACGAGGTGAGGCACGAGGTCGTCTCTGAGGTCTTTCGGATTGACGAAGTGCGTCATGCCGAACCGCTCGCCCCATTTCTTCTTGGCCGGATTGACGTCGACCCCGATGATCATGTCGGCCGAAGCAAGCCGCAGCCCCTGGATAACGTTGAGGCCGATGCCGCCGAGGCCGAACACGATGCATTTTGCGCCCGGCTCGACCTTGGCGGTGTTGACCACCGCCCCGATGCCGGTGGTGACGCCGCAGCCGATGTAGCACACCTTGTCGAACGGCGCGTCCTCGCGAATCTTTGCCACCGCGATCTCGGGCAGCACCGTGTAGTTCGCAAAGGTCGAGGTGCCCATGTAATGGTGCACCGGCCGGTTGTCGATGGAGAAGCGCGACGTCCCGTCCGGCATGACGCCCTTGCCCTGGGTGGCGCGGATGGCAGTGCACAGATTGGTTTTGCGTGACAAGCAGGACGGGCACTGCCGGCATTCGGGCGTATAAAGGGGGATGACATGGTCGCCCCGCCTCACCGAGGTCACAGCGGGGCCAACATCAACCACGATGCCGGCACCCTCATGGCCCAGAATGGCAGGGAACAGGCCCTCGGGATCGGCGCCCGACATCGTGAACGCGTCGGTGTGGCAGATGCCGGTCGCCTTGATCTCCACTAGGACTTCGCCGGCCCTGGGGCCATCCAGCTGAACCGTGGTCACCTCGAGCGGTTTGCCGGCCGCGACCGCCACTGCCGCACGTACGTCCATTGCGTAACTCCGTTTCGATTTTCCAGGCCGACACAGGGTGGAGAATTCCGCAGACTTTGTCGGACAAGATCATGAGCAGAGTCAAATGGCCGCTTATTCGATAGCAATCCGGTGCCGGCTCGGGCTGGGCAAGGCGGGGCTATCGCACATTTGAGCATCCGTTTCCGCGCGACAGCTAATGGTGCGCGCAGCAGCCTGAGAACTGCAACACTTAACCAGTTTCTGTTGCAAAACGCAGGAACTAACTAATTCGGGACAGTGCGACGGTCGCGTGGTCGCATGGAGTGCGAAGGGAGGTCGGCGGCGGCCGAAGGTGCCAAGAGTATCAAACATGCGATGGGCAGTTGGGGCAAGGGCACTGGATGACGCTTGCCAAGCGTCCGGCGTGTTGCCTCAGGAGGCGATGGACGATTTAAGATCGCCCCGGCCGCCCCCGACGCGTTTGCCGTCAGGGGGCGGGCCGACACGCGCGGCCGCAAGGGCTCGCGGCGTTCGCATGCGGCGTACGGCGATGGGGCCTATGATCACGGGCTGGCTGGAGGATCCGGCCATCGTCGAGATCATGCTCAATCCGGACGGTCGCCTGTGGATCGATCGCCTGATCGGGGGCCTGAGCGACACCGGCAAGCGACTGTCAACGGAAGACGGCGAGCGCATCGTGCGTCTCGTCGCCCACATGTCGGCGCCGAGGTGCATCCTGGATCGCCGCGTCTTTCGGCCGAACTGCCGGACACCGGAGAACGCTCCGAAGGCCTGATCCCGCCGATCGTCGCCGCACCGGCTTTCGCCATCCGCAAGCCAGCGGTCGCGATCTTTACTCTCGCAGACGACGCCAGCGCCGGCATCATGACGCCGGAACAGGCCGGACTCTTGTGTAACGCGGTTTCGGAGCGCCGCAACATCCTGATTGCCGGCGGCACCTCAACCGGGAAGACGACGCTCCCGCAGAATCGCGTTCAGAACGACTTTGGAGACAAATACCTCCAAGCCAAATAAGCGAAAATTTTTCAATGGGATGCCTTGGCAATTGCCAGAAACATCTTTACACCGGCGGGCCTATAGCGTGAGCGATCTCAACCCTGAACGCGGGGTTTCTGGTACGCTCGGACGGCAATCGCATTTGCTGCGATTTCAGCGGGTTGCAAGGATCTGGTAAAGCGTAAGATACTTTTCGAAGCCAAAGGGTCTTTGAAGGCGCGACGCTTTCAGATCATCCCCAAAAGCGTTAACCCGTCCGGAGGCTTCCCGGCTTGGAGCATCAGACCAACGGTGCGCCCTACCTACGTATGCGAATAGAGCCTGTGGCCTGCAACATCGGTGTCGGCGCACAAAATCGTCCCGCTGTCGGACTCCGTGATAAACAGCGTCTTTCCGGCAGAGCCGCCGAATGCAATGTTGGTCACCGCCAGATCCTCGCACGACACCAATCGATAACGCGGATTGCCGAGCCTGTCGAAGATCCAGACCGAGCCGTGCCCAACATGCGCGACCGCGATCGACCCATCGTCGGCGAGCGCCATGCCGTCCGGCCCCGAGCCGCCCGACATGTTGATGAACGCGCCAACCTTGGATGTCGTGCCGTCCGGATGCAGCGGCAGGCGCCACACCTGGTTGGCGCGCGTCACCGCGAGGAACAGCGTCTTCTCGTCTTTCGACAGCACGAGCCCGTTCGGACTCGGCACGTTGCCGATCAGGCAATCCACGTTGCCGTCCGTGCGAAGTCGAAACACCCGCCCGCTCGGGTCTTGCAGGCCGGTCTGACCCTGATCGGTGAAGTAGAGATCGCCGTTGCTGGCAAAGGTCAGGTCATTCGTACCCTTGAAGCTTTCGCGTCGCACGTTCTCCAGAACCGGCTCGACGCGACCGTTCGCAACGTCGAGCGCCAGGATGCCACGCTTGTGGTCCGCGATGAAGATGCGGCCATCGCGGTGGATCGCGAGTCCGTTCGGCCAACCATCGTACTCGGTCACCACGCTCCACGTCCCGTCGCGCGTAACGCGCAAGATCCGCCCGTACGGGATGTCGGTGACATAGAGGTTCCCGCCGCGATCGAAGCACGGACCTTCAAGGAACGAGTGGAGATGGTCGTTGCCCTTGCCGAACGCCCAGCCCGACCTGCGGCCCTTGATGCGCAAGGCGTCGGGTAGACGCGCGAAGACGCGAGTCTCGATCCGTTGAACGGGCGCGAACAAGAGTGCCTCCCGCGATGGTCTTGTAACGTTCTTATGTGGTTTTCAGCGTGGCAGGCTCGCGTCCCAGAACGTAGTCGGTGCTGATGTCGCCGGCGAAAATCGATCGACCGCAAAGCACCACGGCGCCGGAGCCTGCGTAGTGCCTGTTGCTGCGCACGGTCACCGCCGCGCCGCCCGGTAGCTCAAGGATTTCGGAAATACGCGGGGACGCGATCTCGGCCGTGATCGAGACGACGATCGTCGGAATGTGCTCGCCGAGGATATCGCCGACGAAGCCATGCGCCGGACGGCTCGATAGCATGTCGCCGGTGATACGGCAGCCGATCGCGTGCGGCAGGTAGCGAACCTCGAGACAGATCGGCCGACCCGCGATGACGCGCACGCGCTCGAACTTGAAAATCTCGGCCCCCTCGGCGACGCCGAGCATCTGCGCGGCGCGCTGCGGCGCAGCCACCAGTTCGAGGCTTGGTGAGCGATATGAGACAGCGTGGCCGGCAAGCGCTGCCTGCTCCTCGAACGAGAGGCAATAGCGCGAGTCGATCGGCGAATGGAAGATGCCGCGGTCCGCCACGAAGGTGCCGCGGCCGACGTGACGAACGATCAGCCCGTCGTACACCAGCCGGTCGAGCGCGTGGCGCACGGTCGAGCGCGTGGTGCGAAACGTGGTCGCAAGCTCGGCCTCCGACCACACCCGATCGCCGGGCGCGAGCATCCCATCGACGATCGCAGTTCGAATCCGGTCCTGGATGCGCACATAAATCGGCACGAACCGATCGTCACTGAATGCGACGATTGACATGCTTTCTCCAATCCGGTCTAGTTGACTATACAACTAGCAAAGGCGCGCAGAGGTGACAAGCGCGCTTGCCGGGTCGCAAGGCCCGCATGGCCAGGAAATGACCGAGGATTTCGTGGTCGATCGGTTAAAGCTCGTTCCGGACGCCATGAAGAAGATTGGCACGCCGCCGGTGTCTGTCCAGTCACGCGTCGCGGTTGACCGACGGCTACTCTCAGTAGCCTCAGTGCTCGTCGTCTTGGCGATCTGGCAATGGGGTGCTGGCCATGTGTCGGGCTTTGTGCTCCCGGCGCCCGCCGAGGTGCTCGGCCGCTTCCTCGATGCCAAATGGCTCATGCGGCTGATCTTCGCCTTCGGGCAATCGCTCATCCAGCTTGGTCTTGGCTTCGGCCTTACTCTGCTCGTCGCAGTCCCGCTCGGCGTCGTGATCGGCCGCTCGCACGTGCTGACTTGCATGTTCGAGCCGGTGATCAATGCGATCTATGTGATCCCGCCGGTCGCCTTCGTGCCGTTTCTCATCATCTGGTTCGGGCTGTTCCTGCCGGCACGCGTCGCGCTCGTCTTTCTAATGAGCGTCTTCGACGTACTGGTGATCATGATCGCGGGATCGCACGACGTGCGCAGATCGCTGGTCGAAGTCGGGCGCTCATTTGGCGCAACGCGCAGCCAAAGCCTTCGCCTGATCGTGCTGCCGGCGCTCATGCCGTTCTTCTTCGCCGCGCTGCGCGTCGGCTCCGCGCGCGCCATTAACGGCATGATCAGTGCCGAGCTGTTCTTCGCGGCCGTCAATCTCGGTGCGATCATGAAGCGCGCGACGCAGAACTTCGACAGCGCCTCGGCACTCGCAGTCGTGCTGTCGATCTGCCTGCTCGGACTGCTCGCCCAGACGGTGATCAACGCGCTCGAGCGCCATCTGCTGCTTTGGCACGTGAGGGCGGCATGACGCGCCTGCGCGATCTTGCACTGCCCTGCCTCGGCTTCGCGCTACTGCTTGCCGGATGGGAGATCGCCGGGCGCGCGCTGGGCGCTGCGCTGCTCGCTCCACCGTCGAGCGTCGCGCCCCATTTCGTGGATCAGCTCCTCCAGGGCGAGATGCTGCATGAGCTTTTCGGCTCGCTACGCCAAATGGCGATCGGCTTCGCCGCCGCGTGCATCGTCGGCATGCCCCTCGGAGCCATCATGGGGCGCTCGAGCGCTGCCGAAGCAATCTTCCGTCCTTGGGTCAGCATGCTCGTCGTGGCGTCAATCGCCACGCTGATTCCGCTTTTCATCCTGCTGCTCGGCACCGGGTTGATGCTGCGCGTGACCATCGTTTTCCTCGCGAGCGCCTGGTACATCACGCTCACCACTTACAACGGCGCGCGCGGCATCAGCCCGCAGCAGGTAGCCGTGGCGCGGTCCTTTTCGGCGAGTCGGTGGCAAATCTTCTGGAAGCTCACTATGCCGGCGCTCTATCCGTACCTCCTCACGGGGGCGCGGATCGGGCTTGTCCATGCGATCCGCGCGATGGTGCTCGCCGAGATGTTCGTCATCATCGGCTATGGCGGGCTGATGCATCGTGCAGGCCTCGCGGTCGACACCACGCCGTTGCTTGACCTGGTGATCACGTTGATGGCCGTCAGCCTTGCGCTGAACGCCTTGCTCGGCGCGGCGGGCCGCCGGCTTGCGCCATGGTACGAGCAGCAACGGGTGAGCGCATGAGCGTGATCGAACTGGACCGCGATCCCGCGACCGGCGCATTGCGCACCGCGCCGAAGCTCGGCGTGTGCGGCATCACCAAGCTCTACAGGCGCGACGGCGCTACGCTGCCGGTGCTGGAGAACTTCTCGCTCGCGGTTTCCGACCTCGAATTTCTCGTACTACTCGGGCCCTCGGGCTGCGGCAAGTCCACGTTGCTGCGCATCATCGACGGGATCGAGACCTGCGATGTCGGGCAGATCTTCCTCGACGGCAAGGACGTAACCGGGACGACCGGCTCGGGGCGCGGAATGGTGTTCCAGAGCTTCGAGCTGTTTCCCTGGCGCACCGTGCTCGGCAACGTGGCGTTCGGCCTGGAGGTCGCCGGCGTCGGCACCAAGGAGCGCACTGACATTGCGCGCAACTACCTCAACCTCGTCGGCCTGACTGGGTTCGAAAATGCCTATCCGTATGAACTGTCCGGCGGCATGCAGCAGCGCGTTGGCATTGCACGCGCGCTTGCAATCGACCCGACTGTGCTGCTGATGGACGAGCCCTACGGCGCGCTCGACGTGCAGACGCGCGACCTGCTGCAGGATGAGTTGCTCAACATCTGGGAGAAGCTGCGCAAGACCGTGATCCTGGTCACGCACTCGATCGAAGAAGCGCTCTACCTCGCCGACCGCATCGTGGTGATGTCGCCGCGCCCGGCGCGTATTGAGCAGGTCATTGAGGTGCCGTTCGGGCGCCCGCGCCGCGACGAGATCAAGAGCACGCCTGAGTTTCTCAATCTTCGCCGCCAGATCTGGCAAAGCCTGAAAAAAACCGCGCACGTCTGAACCGCCAGATGGACAGAACGGAGATACGTGCCTGATGACTTTGACCCGCCGGCAATTCGCCCGCTCGGCCGCGGGCCTCGGCGCCGCCGCAATGCTGCCCTTCGGTAGCGCGTTCGCCCAGAAAGGTCGCAGTCTGAACGTCATCATCCAGGGCTTCAGCCTCGCGATCCACATCCCGCAGGTCATCGCGCTGCAGGAGGGCTTGCCCGAGCTCGGCTACGCACCCGCCAAGATGAACCGCATCGAGTCGATGCAGATCGTCACGCAGTCGATCGTGGCGAACTCTGCCGAAGCCGGCGACGCCGACGTCGCCTCAGCGATGCGCGCGTCCCAGGTCGGTGCCAAGATCAAGATGATCGGCATGGTCTACAACAGCACCAGCCAGGTCTTCGTGGTGAATGCCGACAAGATCAAGTCCTACGCGGCCTTCAAGGACCCTTCCAATGCGATCGCGCTGAACTCGCGCGGCGACTTCATCTATGTGTTGCTCGCCGGCGTGCTCGCCAAGCACGACCTCGACATCGAGGACACCACGATCATCGAGATCGGCGGCTCGGGCTCGCGAATGCGCGCGCTCCTCGCCGGCCGCGTGGCCGCCGTGCCGGTGCATTTCGATCAGGCCGCCGAGATGGTGAACCAGGGAAACTTCAAGGTGCTCATCGAGCCATGGCAGGAATACAAGACTTGGCTCTCCGAGCCCTGGCTCGTGCCGAGCGCCTGGGCGGACGACAAGGACAATCACCGCATCGCGACCGACCTCATCAAGGCGATGATCACATCGTTCCGTCGCGCCAGCGCAGACTACGGCTACTTCGCCACGGGCTTCCGCAAATACGCGACCGTCCCGGATGCCGCGAAGGTGCCCGACGAGAAGCTCAGGCCGATCTGGCAAAAGCTGTCGCAGGACATCAAGGCCTGGCCGAAGGATGGGGGCTTCAAGCGCGAATACTTCAAGGAGCTCCTGCCGGTCTATCGCAAGGCTGGCGCGATCAAGGGCGAGCCCGATCTCACCGGCCTGATCGAGACCCGCTTTGTCGAACAGGCGCTGCAAGAGCTTGGCTGATGCCGGTACTGGCGTAAGGAGCAGCACAATGACGGAAGTGCGGGTATTGTCGGCATCGGGCCAGGTCGGTTCGGGCTTTCTCGAATCCTCCCTCGAGCGCGGCATCTCGCTCGAACCTCACGTCATCGCTTGCGACGGCGGCTCGACTGACGCAGGACCGGCGCATCTCGGCAGCGGCCAGCCGCACTTCTCGCGCGAGGGCACCAAGCGCGATCTGCGGCTGATGCTGCGCGGCGGCACCAAGCTCGGCGTTCCAGTGATTGTCGGATCCTGCGGCTTCGGCGGCGGCGATGCAGGCGTCGACTGGATGCGCGACATCGCGCTGGAGATCGCTAAGGAGGAAGGCCTGAAGTTCAACCTCGCGCTGGTGCGCAGCGAGCAGGACAAGGACTATCTCAAGCGTCGCTACCGCGAGGGACGCATCACACCGCTCAACCCAGCGCCGCCGATCAGCGACGAGGTCATTGACCGCAGCGCGCATATCGTCGGCATGATGGGTCACGAGCCGATCGCCGCCGCGATCGAGAAAGGCGCGCAGGTCGTGCTTGCAGGCCGCGCCTCGGACACCGCGCTTTTCTCGTCCGTGCCGCTGATGATGGGCGCGGGCGCCGGCCCAGCCTGGCATGCGGCGAAGATTCTCGAATGCGGGACCGCCTGCGTGGTGCAGCGCAAGCGTCCGGACAGCATCATGGCCTGGATCCGCGACGATCATTTTGACGTGGAGCCGATGGACATGGACGTGCGCTGCAGCGCGCAGAGCGTCGCCTCGCACACGCTCTACGAGAACGCGGACCCGTTCCTGATCACCGAGCCCGACGGCACGCTCGACTCACATGGCGCACGTTACGATGCGCTGAATGACCGCGCGGTGCGCGTCTACGGCTCGCAGTTCCGCAAGGCCGATCGCGTTACGATCAAACTCGAGGGCGCCGAGATGGCAGGTTATCAGGCGATCATCATCGGCGGCGTGCGCGAGCCGTTCATCATCCGCCAGCTCGATTCATGGCTCGAGGCGATGCAGCAGAGCTTCTACG
>JASHYD010000555.1 GCA_030043175.1 Xanthobacteraceae bacterium
GTCTTCGCGGCAGCGCAAGGCGGCAGTCACGAGAACGGCCGTGACACTTTTGGGCACTCGCTCATCATCGATCCTTGGGGCCGCGTGCTCGCTGAGGGCGAAGTTGACCCTGCCGTCGTGATCGCCGAAATCGATCCGGCCGCAGTCACGACCGCTCGGGCTCGCATCCCCTCGCTCCAGCATGGCCGACGCTTCGAAATTGTCGACCCGATGCAACAGCCGGCGCACCTTCATGTCGTTTGAGTGATCCGAAATGATCCGCTACACGCTCGTCTGCGAAAAGCGACACGAGTTCGAAAGCTGGTTCGTTAACTCCGCCGCGTACGATAAGCAGGCAAGGCGGGGCCTGGTCACGTGTCCGGTGTGCAGCAGCAAAAATGTCGAAAAGGCCCTGATGGCGCCGCGGCTCGCCCGCGCTGATGCGCCGCCGAGCCGCGAGACCGTTCAGGCACCGCCATCATCCTCCGAAGCCGCACCCGGTGCGGCGAAGCCGCCGACGCCGGTTGCCATGATCTCGCCCCAGGAACAGGAGTTTCGCCGCAAGCTTCGGGAGCTGCGCGACCATCTTGTCAAGAATGCCGAGAACGTCGGGCCGCGGTTTCCGGAGGAAGCGCGCAAGATGCATTACGGCGAGGCCAAGCACCGTTCGATTTATGGCGTCGCATCGCCGAAAGACGCTCAGGCCCTGCACGAGGAAGGCATCGAGTTCTCGCCGCTGCCGGTGCTACCGGACGAGCACAATTAGCGCTCAATATGCCCAGATCAGCAGCACGACGCCGATCACGATCGTGATCACGCCTGCGCCCTCCCGGGGCGAGGTCGGCTGCCGGAACACGAAGCGTGAAATCGCCTGGGCGAACAAGACTTCGACCAGCGCCAGGGTTCGCACATTGGCGGCGGTCGCAAGCGCGAAAGCCAGAAACCAGAACTGCGAGGCCAAAGCACCCATGAAGCCGGCGAATATCGACGGCCGCCAGGCCGCAAAGATCGCCGTGAGCACGGCCCGGTCGCGCAGCGCAAGATACACGGTCAGTAGTGTGGACTGGACCACGAGACCCGCCGCCACCGTAAAGGTCGCCGCCACGGCGTAGCTGGGCTGATGCAGGCTCAAGATCGCACCGCGAAATCCGATGGCCGACAGGGCGAAGGCTGCGCCCGCCGAGAGGCCAAGGAGAGTCGGTCGCCAGCCGCTGCCCGCGGCGCTGCCGAGGGCACCGGGCTTCATCGACATGATGATGACGCCGACGGTGGCAATCCCGATCGCGGCCGCCATCATCGGCGTGACGGCATCGCCGAGAAAAAGAAGGCCAAAGACGGCTACCTGCACGGGCTCGGTCTTGATATACGCGATCGCCACCACGAAAGAACGCTCCCCCATCGCGGCGAGCATCAGCGCCGTGGCGGCGATCTGGGTGAGTGCCCCGCCGAGGAGCCACGGCCAGAACTCAAGGCTGGGGCGCGGCAGCGTGCCCCCTGTCGCGAGCAGCGCAAGCAGGAACACCACGGCAAACGGGCAGCCGAACAGGAACCGCACCTGAGTTGCCCCGACTGTGCCGAGCTTGCCGGTCAGTTCCCGTTGCGCCGCATTACGTATTGTTTGGGCGGCGGCCGCGACGATCGTGAAGGCGGCCCAAAGCCAGCTGGAATCGGCCACTTTCAATCTGCCCGGGGCTTTTCGGCGGTCAGCATGTAGTTCACATCCATGTCGGCCGACAGCCGCCATTGATCGACCAGCGGATTGTAGATGATGCCAGTTGCGTCGATGACCCGAAGGCCAGCCCGCGCCATGGCGCTCTCAAGTTCGCCGGGGAGGATAAATTTGTCCCACCGGTGAGTGCCCCGGGGCAGCCAGCGCAGGACGTATTCGGCGCCCACGATGGCGAGCGCGAAGCTTTTGAGCGTGCGGTTGAGGGTCGCGGCGATCATCAGCCCGCCCGGCTTGACCATCTCGGAACAGCAGCGCACGAACAGACCGACGTCGGCAACGTGCTCGACCACTTCCATGGCCAACACCACCTCGAAGCGCTCGCCGGCGCCGGCGAGGGCCTCGGCGGCTGCGGCCCGATAGTCGATGGTAAGGCCAATCCGCTGCGCGTGCAGCTGAGCAGCCTTGATGTTGGCGGGGGATGGATCGGCCCCGACGACACTGGCGCCAAGCCGCGCCAGCGGCTCACACAAAAGCCCTCCGCCACAGCCGATATCGAGAACGCGCAGGCCATCGAGGCAGGGCGGATGGCCGGCGTTGCGGCCGAACTGCCGACACACCGCATCGCGGATAAAGGCGAGCCGGACCGGATTGAACCTGTGCAGCACCCCCATTTTTCCGTGCGGATCCCACCACTCTTCGGCAAATCTCGCGAAGCGGCCGACCTCGGCCGCATCGACGGTAGCGTCCACAAGGACATCTGAAGGTTTCGTTTGCTCGGCCATGTTAACGATTTCGTCTCATCGCGTTGGTTGCACTCGCCGCCGCGCGAGAACAGGAAGGGGGTGAGGTTGCGGCTCCGCTAGCCCACCGTTATGTATACGCGCCATTTTGCCCCCGCCCACCCCCGCCATGCGGGCAGACAGAGAAAATTTGAGTTCCCTTATGGCTCGATTGGTCATGAAGTTCGGTGGCACCTCAGTGGCCGATATCGAGCGGATCCGTAACGCCGCGCGACATGTCAAGCGCGAGGTCGATGCCGGTCATGAGATTGCGGTTGTGGTCTCGGCTATGTCGGGGGCCACCAATCGGCTTGTGGAATGGTGCCGCGAAACGTCTGCCCTGCATGATGCCCGTGAATACGATGCGGTGTTGGCCTCCGGCGAGCAGGTTACGGCGGGTCTGCTCGCCATCGCGCTGCAGGCTATCGGCATCGCCGCACGATCTTGGCAGGGTTGGCAACTGCCCGTTATCACCTCCGACGCCCATGCGTCAGCCCGCATCCTTAGCATCAATGGCGACGAGCTGATAAAGCGTCTGCGCGAACGCAATGAGGTCGCGGTCATTTCCGGGTTCCAGGGTATCCACCCAGAGACCAGCCGAATCACCACCCTGGGTCGCGGGGGTTCCGATACCTCAGCAGTGGCGGTCGCGGCCGCCATAGGGGCCGATCGCTGCGATATCTACACTGACGTTGATGGCGTCTACACGACCGACCCTCGTGTGGTCCCGAAAGCGCGGCGGCTTGATCGTATCGCATTCGAAGAAATGCTCGAGCTTGCCTCTCAGGGCGCCAAGGTACTCCAGGTGCGCTCGGTCGAACTCGGCATGGTCCACCAAGTACCTATATTCGTCCGATCGAGCTTCGATTCGCCGGATGGCATCGATTCGCACAAGTACCCGCCAGGGACCTTGATTTGCGACGAGGAGGAACTCGTGGAACAGCAGGTCGTCACCGGAATCGCTTTTTCCAAGGACGAGGCGCAGATCTCGATCCGCAATGTTCAGGATAAGCCGGGCGTGGCGGCGAATATTTTCGGCCCGCTGGCTGACGCCAACATCAATGTGGACATGATCGTCCAGAACGTGTCGGCGGACGGCGCCACCACTGATCTTACTTTTACGGTGCCCGCCGCCGATTTCGAGCGCGCCAAGGAGACGATCTCCGCCGCAAGGGCGCAGATCGGCTATGAGCGCCTCGATGGCGCAACCGACGTTACGAAGGTTTCCGTCATCGGCGTCGGCATGCGCAGCCATGCTGGCGTGGCGGCCAAGGCCTTTCGATCCCTCGCTGACCGCGGCATCAATATTCGCGCTATCACGACCTCGGAAATCAAGTTCTCTCTGCTGATCGATTCCGCCTACACGGAACTCGCGGTTCGGACCTTGCATTCGCTGTACGGGCTGGATAAATCGTGATTATGATGCATCGCAACATTGCCTTTCGCCTTGCGGCCCGCACGCTTCATTCGCTATAGCCATGGGGTGCGGCGCCGCTGTGCCGGAGCGTGCGCCATTTCCTTAATGTAAGCCTGTTAGGGGCAAGCCGGCTTGGACATTCGGCCTGAGGGACCTCACGCCATGCGCGGCGCGCTGGGCGGTCCGCGTGTATTGTTGCGCCGGCTTCGCGAAGTGATGGCGGAACGGGTCAGCGCGCAGGACCGCCTTGACAAGATCGTAGTGCTGATTGCCGCCAACATGGTGGCGGAGGTGTGTTCCGTCTACGTGCTGCGCGTTGACGCGACGCTTGAACTGTACGCCACCGAGGGCCTCAACCGCGAAGCCGTCCATCAGACTGTGATGGGGTCGGACGAAGGGCTGGTCGGCCTGGTGGCGAGCGAAGCCGCCGCTGTCAACCTCTCCGACGCGCAGGCGCACCCGGCGTTCTCGTATCGGCCAGAAACCGGCGAAGAGATCTACCATTCCTTCCTCGGAGTGCCGATCCTGCGTGCCGGCAACACGCTGGGCGTGCTGGTAGTGCAGAACCGGGCGCGCCGGACTTATTCGGAGGAAGAGGTCGAGGCGCTCCAGACCACCGCGATGGTGCTGGCGGAAATGATCGCGTCCGGCGAACTCGCGGCGCTTGCGCAGCCGGGCGCCGAACCTGCCGTGCGCCGCAGCCTGCGACTTCAAGGCTCCGTGCTCAATGAAGGCATTGCGCTAGGCCACGTGGTCCTGCACGAGCCGCGCGTCATCATCACCAACTTCATTGCAGACGATATAGCGAAGGAACGCGCGCGCCTTGAGACCGCAATCACGGCGCTGCGCGCCGATCTCGATGCCATGCTCGAGCACGGGGATGTAGCGGAAGGCGGCGAGCATCGCGCAGTCCTTGAAGCCTATCGCATGTTCGCCCATGACCGCGGCTGGGTGCACAAACTCGAGGAAGCAGTCCTGACGGGCCTCACCGCAGAGGCCGCGGTTGAGCGCGTACAGTCCGACACCCGCGCCCGCATGCTGCGGCAGACCGACCCCTATCTGCGCGAACGCCTGCACGATCTCGACGATCTGGCAAACCGCTTGCTGCGACAATTGCTCGGCCGCGATCACGCACCGGCCCGCGAACATCTGCCGGAAAACGCTATTATCGTGGCGCGATCGATGGGACCGGCGGCCCTGTTGGACTACGACCGCAAGCGCCTGCGCGCACTGGTGCTTGAGGAGGGCGGGCCCACATCCCACGTGGCGATCATCGCTCGCGCGCTCGGCATTGCTGCGGTCGGTGAAGTCAACAATGCGATCGGCTTCGTCGATTCCGGCGACGCCGTCATTGTCGATGCCACCACCGGCGAACTCCACGTGCGCCCCTCACCTGATCTCGAAGCCTCCTATATCGAGAGGGTGCGGGTGCGGGCGCGACGACAACTCCAGTATCAGGCGCTGCGTGACAAGCCTTGTGTGACGCGAGACGGCGTCGAGATATCACTGTTGCTCAACGCCGGACTGCTGGTCGATTTGCCGCACATCGAGGAAACCGGAGCTTCCGGAGTCGGCCTGTTCCGTACCGAATTGCAGTTCATGGTGGCGGGCCAGTTTCCGCGGACCGGCGAGCAGCTTTCGCTATACCGGTCCGTGCTGGATGGCGCGGGGGGGCGTCCGGTCACATTCCGCACCCTCGATGTCGGCGGCGACAAAGTGCTGCCCTACATGCGCATTGTCGAGGAAGAAAATCCTGCGCTCGGTTGGCGCGCGATCCGCTTGGGTCTCGACCGCCCGGCCCTCCTGCGCAGCCAGATTCGCGCATTGCTGCGCGCCGCACTCGGACGTGACCTCAAAATGATGTTTCCGATGGTTGCCACGGTGCGCGAGTTCGATGAAGCCAAGCAGTTGGTGGAGCGCGAGCTGACGTACCTGCGCCGACACAACCATAGGCTCCCGGAGCGGGTCGAGATCGGCGCGATGGTGGAAGTGCCCTCGTTGCTCTATCAGCTCGACGAGCTGTTGGATCGTGTGGACTTTCTCTCGGTCGGCTCAAACGACCTTGCTCAGTTCCTGTTTGCCGCCGATCGCGGCAATCCACGCGTGAGCACGCGCTTTGACGAGCTGTCGATGCCCATGCTGCGCGCCCTGCGCGACATCGCCGAGCGCGGTGAAGCCCATGGAAAACCAGTGACGGTGTGCGGCGAGATGGCGTCGAAGACCGTGAGCGCGCTCGCACTCATTGCGCTGGGATACCGAAAGTTGTCGCTCGTTCCGTCCGCGGTGGGTCCCGTCAAGGCGATGGCCCTGGAACTCGATGTCAGCAAGGCCGCAGCTCTGGTGCGGGCTCTGATCTCGGGTCGAGAGGGCGGCATGTCGATCCGCGACAAATTGATCGCCTTTGCGGAAACAGAAGGCATTCCCCTGTAACCGAAGAGGTTTGATGCTTCCCGAAACCAAACTCGATATCATGCTGGCGCGCCACGCGGCGTTGGAGGCGGAACTCTCCCACCCGCTCGGGGCGGACGCCTATGTGAAACTGACCCGCGAACTTGCCGAGATCGCCCCGGTCGTGGAAAAGGTGAAAGCCTATCGGAGTGCGCTGGCCGATCTCGCCGATCTCGATGCGATTATCGCCGATACGGCGACTGAGCCGGACTTGCGCGCCGTCGCGGACGCCGAGAAACCGGTCGTCGAAGCCCGCCGCGACGCACTCGAGCGTGATATACGACTGGCGCTAATCCCCAAGGATGCGATGGATGACAAGAACGTCATTCTGGAGATCCGCGCCGGGACCGGAGGCGACGAAGCAGCGCTATTCGCCGGCGACCTGTTTCGGATGTATGAGCGCTACGCAGCAAACCACGGCTGGAGGGCGGGCATTCTTTCCGCCAGCGACGGCACCAAGGGCGGTTATAAGGAGATTATCGCCGAGATAGCCGGACGCGGCGCTTTTGCACGGCTTAAATTTGAATCGGGCGTGCACCGCGTGCAGCGCGTTCCCGATACCGAAGCTTCGGGCCGAATACATACTTCGGCCGCAACCGTTGCGGTGCTGCCGGAAGCCGAGGACGTCGACGTTGGCATCGACGAGAAGGACCTGCGCATCGAGACCATGCGGTCCCAGGGCGCTGGCGGTCAGCATGTCAACAAGACTGAATCGGCGATTCGCATCACCCATCTTCCAACCGGCATCGTGGTGATGATGCAGGAGGAACGCTCCCAACATCGCAACCGCGCCAAAGCTATGGGCCTGCTGCGCGCCAAACTGTACGATCTCGAACGCCAGCGCCTTGACGCCGCGCGCGCGGCCGAACGCCGCGGCCAGGTCGGAACTGGCGACCGCTCCGAGCGTATCCGAACCTACAATTTCCCCCAGGGTCGTGTCACCGATCACCGCATCAGCCTGACCCTTCACAAGCTGCCACAGGTGATCGAGGGCGAAGCACTGGACGAGATTATCGATGCCTTGATTACGGAACATCAAGCCTCGCTGCTGGCCGCGCAGGACCAGCCGCAAGCCCGAGCGCAGCCGTGAGCGACGCCGCCCTCTGCGTCGACGCGGTCCGCCGCAAAGTCGCGCAGCGTTTTCGTGACCACGGGCTCGATACCCCCGATCTCGACGCGCGAATCCTGGTTGGCCACGCGCTCGGCCTCGACCGCACCGCCCTCATGCTCGCGGGGGATCGGCGGCTTGAGGCCGCGGAGATCGCTCGGATCGAAACGCTGGGAGCGCGGCGGCTGCGCCGCGAACCAATCGCGCGCATTACCGCGACGAAGGAATTCTGGGGCCTGCCGTTAACGATCACGCCTGACGTGCTGGTGCCGCGCCCGCAGACCGAAACCGTCGTCGAGCAGGCCCTGGCGGCAGTTGATCGAATCGGGGGACGGCGCGCTTTGCGCATAGCCGATCTCGGGGTCGGTTCGGGAGCGATTCTGATTGCCCTGTTGGCGGAGTTGCCGAACGCATGCGCAGTTGGCACCGATCGCGATCCCGCGGCTCTTGCGCTTGCGCGCGTAAACGCGCGCCGCCTGGGCGTTGCGGCGCGGGCGGCATTCGTCGCCTGCGATTTTGGCGCCGCAGTGGCGCCTGGTTGCGACCTCGTCGTCACCAATCCTCCCTATATTCGGACAGACGAGATCGCCGAGCTCGAACCGGATGTGCGCGAATTCGATCCCCGCAGCGCGATTGACGGCGGCATCGACGGGCTTGCGGCCTATCGTGTGATCGCGATCCACGCCCGGCACATGCTTGTCCCAGGCGGGCACCTGATCGCCGAGATCGGCAAAGGCCAGGGCGACGCGGTCGCTGCCTTGTTCGCCGCCGCAGGTTTTGGCGGCATCGGCATTGTGCCGGATCTCGACGGCGTTTCGAGAGTGGTGGTAGCAGTCCACAACCCATGACCCCGGTGCAGGTGCCAAACGCAAAAATGCAGAAAAAAATGCTTGGATTATCGGTCAAGACCGACTACGTTTCTTCCACGGGATGGACCTAAGGTTCAATTGACGCCACACAGACGGCCCGGAGCACGGCTCGGCGAGGCAGTTGGCGCAAAATGAGATGGATAACACCGACATCGGCAAGAGAGTGGTATCGGCGTTAACGCGATCACCGGTCCTTCTCTCGCCGCGGAAGTCTCGCATACGAGAACTTGAAATCGGGAAACTTAGGTTCGAGATGCTTCATCGGTTAAGACGAATTGTCGCGGTTGAGTCGTGGCAGTCGTGATGGAAGGTGGGCAGCGCCGCGGTTCTACCGCGAGCAGGGTCTGAGCTACGATTAAACCTCTATTCGCGCTGGCATTCCGGCTGAATGCCGGGAATGATTTTTGCCGCGGGCAAAGGCTGCGGGGCCGGCCGTATTCTTTCGGGAATACGGCCGGGACTGAGGGAACAGGCGGCGCGTCGCCGCCTTCAATTGAGGATTGGCAAAGACGCTAGTCATGAGAAATCAGCAAAACAAGCGTATGCGCGGGCGAAACCGCAAGAGTCACAATCCGCTCACACGGGTCTACGAGTCGAACGGACCGGATGTCAAAATTCGAGGCACCGCTTCCCACATCGCCGAGAAATACCTGCAACTTGCACGTGATGCGCAGTCGTCGGGAGACCCGGTTTCCGCGGAGAACTATCTGCAGCACGCGGAGCACTATTTCCGCCTCATCGCCGCAGCGCAGGATCAGTACCGTCAGGCTGCTCCCTTCTTCCGCAGCGAGGGGGCAATAGACGGCCGCGACGAGACGCGTGACGACATGGTCGACGACGTGGACGATGAGCCGGCTGGTCTGCCGGGCGTGGGCGAGCAACCCGCCTTCGGTCCACGTGATCCACAGCCCTATCTGCCGCGCGATGCGCAGTTCTTCCAGCCACGCGAACAACTTCGCGAGCAGCCGAGCTTTGGCGGTCGCCATTCGCAGCAGGCTGCCAAAGACGAGGAGAGCAACGTCGAGCGCCTGCCTTCCTTTATCACCGGTGGCGCTCCTGTCGCGCAGATCGCATCGCCCCCGGCGCATCAGGGATACGGTCAAAACGGCTTCGAGGGACAGGGCGACCGGTTTCCGCTGCATCGGCGGCGGCGCCGTCATCGCGGGCCGCGCAGCGATCTAGCTCAAGGCGGGCAGGGTGACGGCGAGGATGGCGCGCACAATACGCGCCAGAGCGGAGATTGAGTTCAAGGAAAGACCGCTTTAGGAGAATACCCGTAGCCCCGATGAGCCGCCGCCGGATTGACGACTCGGCGCCCGGCCGGGTCCGTCAAGGGTGCCGGCGCAGCCTACTAGTTCACGGCCTGAAGCAGTGAAAATCCGCGCGGCGCCGCCGGGAGAGGGCGCCAAAACAGGCTTCAGCACAGGTTTGAGGGTTTGCACCAGTCGCTTCTCGCGGACTGGTATCGCCCGATACACCTGCTTTGTGGCTTCCACGAGATGCACTCCTGCAAATGGCGCCGAGACGGTCGCACCCGCGCGTTCCCAGGCAGATGCCGAACGCAAAAACCAGCGACGGTCGATCGGCGGCACGTAGAGCGCGTCGCCCCATGCGGTTGGCGTGAACCATGTCTCGCGCAGAAGGTGCGTTAACTGCGAGCGGGAGTAGGGCCGTCCTTGACCGAAAGGCGTGGTATCCATTCGGGCCCACAAGCCGCGCCTATTCGGCACCACGGCAAGGATTCGGCCGCCGGCCGCCAGCACTCGCCACACCTCGCGCAACAATGGCGCAACATCGTTGCTTAGCTCAAGGGCATGCACCAGCAGGATTCGATCAATCGCCGCGTCGGGCAGCGGCAGTTCGCATTCATCGACCAGGGCGACAAGCGTTGGTCGTGCTGACGGCCATTTGACCACGCCTTGAGCCGCTGCCATGAACGCCAGGCAGCGTTCCGCATCTTCCCGAAACAGGCCCAGATACGGGGTGGCGTAGCCGACGCCGAGCACGCGCAGTCCGGCGTTTGCGGTCCACAATCGGCGAATGGCGCGCCCGATGAACCGCCGTGCCACCGTTCCCAGCGGGTGCGCATAGAAATTACGAAGATCGACAACATCCATGCCCAAGGATACCACGAAGCGCAACGCAAGATCGAAAGGCTGCCCGGCCGGCAGCCGCATGTTATAGAGGCTTGGTCAACGAATGGTGTTCCATGGATAGCGTAAGCATCAACCTCTCGAACGCTCAGATCCGTCTGTTCGCCTGCCTCAAGGACAATTATGGCGTCCTGGTCCACGATCCCGCGAGCGGCGCCACGGCGGCGATCGACGCGCCGGAAGCCCCACCGGTCGAGACCGCATTGACCACGTCCGGCTGGAGATTGTCCGACATCCTGGTAACTCATCACCATGGCGATCACACCGCCGGGATCGGCGAATTGAAGCGGCGTCACGGCGCCCGGGTGGTAGCGCCTCGCCAGGAGGCAGCCAAGATCCCCGACGTCGATGAAACGGTCGCCGAAGGCGACACTGTCATGGTCGGAACGCTGTCGGCCCGGGTGATCTCGACGCCGGGCCATACGCTCGGCCAGGTCAACTATTATTTTCCTGCCGCCAAGCTGTTGTTTGCTGGCGACACGCTGTTCTCGATCGGCTGCGGCCGGGTGATCGAAGGCACGCCAGAGATGATGTGGCAATCCCTGCTCAAGCTGCGTGACCTTCCGGATGACACCGCGATGTTTTGCGGTCACGAGTACACCGACGCCAACATCCGCTTTGCCTTGACGATCGAGCCGGATAGCCCGGCGCTCGCCGCACGCGCCGCACACGTCAAACATCTCCTCGCTGCCGGCAAGCCGACGATTCCGAGCGTGATGGGCGAGGAGAAGCAGGCCAACATATTCCTGCGCGCTGACAATCCCGCAGTCGCGGCGGCCGTGGGCCTTGCGGGTCGGCCGGCGGCTGAGGTGTTCGCGGAAATGCGCGAGCGCAAGAACAGGTTCTAATGCGACCCGAAAACCGCGATACGCATCAGCTGGCCTTGATGAGTGGGCGCCAAATTATCGAGCTCCTAAACCTTAAGCCCCATCCTGAAGGCGGCCATTTCGTCGAGACGTTCCGCGACGCGACCGAAACTGGCGGGCGCGCCGCATCGACTGCAATCTATTTCCTGCTGATGCGCGGTGAACGGTCGAACTGGCATCGCATCGACGCTACCGAAGTCTGGCACTACTACGCCGGTGCCCCCTTGGAATTGGAGGTCGCTGAGACGGATGAGGGGCCGAGTCGCCGCCTGCGGCTCGGCACCGATTTTTCGGCCGGGGAGCGACCCCAGGCCGTGGTGCCGCGCCGTATGTGGCAGGCCGCCGAGACCCTCGGCGACTGGACGCTGGTCGGCTGCACCGTGGCACCGGGATTTGAATTCGCCGGTTTCGAATCGGCACCTCACGGGTGGGCGCCCCGCCATGATACGTAATTACATCGGCGCCATGGGGGAGTGACGCAGCCGCGCGCGTTTGTGTCGATTAAGGTGGTCTCTCCATGTGGCGCAATAGCGCCGACACATCACCGAAGGATCGGATCGCCGGTTGCGGGTCTCACCGATATCTCACGCCCGCTATCTCGCGTCCGGCCCGCCGGAATGTGCTCCGGCTCCCGGCACGCTGGCGGCAGGCGCCCCTCGTGCCGTGCGCGAGAACGGCAATCGTATGAGCCGAGATTCTGGCAAGCCTTTCCTCCGCAGCAGCCACCGAGCTTGGTGTCGGCTGATGATGCAACATGGCGGCCACGCTCTGAGGTGCGCTCGGCCCGGAGGCGAGCCAAACGTCGATGCCGGCCCGTAGTCGCCCGATTTCAGGAGCGCACGGACCGGCATAACTGCTTGATATCGATAAGGCGAGGGCCATTGCGTTCGATATCGAGAATCGCCAAACAGCCATTACCTCGCGCCTCGGAACCAAACAGTCGTTACCTCGCCTGTTGAACAAGTCACGTGACGCCAACGCTTACATGCTTGGGCCACGCCGCCGGCGCAGGAACGCTTTGCCGCGCGGACGACTCATGATCGCCGCGCCTCGCGCGCCAGACGGGCGACTGACGATCATTGCGCCACGCCGTCTATGCACGACCACTGCGCCGCGCGGCCGACTTACGATCACCGCGCCGCGTGCGCCAGACGGGTGCCTGACGAGCATTGCGCTACGCCGCCCACGCACGAACACGGCGCCACGCGGGCGCCTCAGGATCACTGCGCCACGTGCGCCCCGCGTACGGCCCACCGCAGCCAGGTGGCGTGTGCGGCCAACGATCGCGGTGCTGCGACGACCACGCATGGTCCTCGCGCGAGACGTAGGAGTTGCGGTCGCTTCGCCGCGCGCACCACTCATGACCGCCGTGCGACGGGCGGCGGCGCCCGCGTCAGGAGCAGCGACGGTCACGACTCCCAAAAAAGCCGTGACGCCGAGCGCAGCTAGTACTGGTATAGACAAACGCATGTTGTCTCCTTGTTGTCGGGTTCAGGGGATGTGTCCGCACTCGAAGGCCTTGTTGGGCATGCCGGCGCGGCGGTTCGGTCCAGGCACGCTTTTTCGCATTTATCGCGGGCTTCTTTCCGAAACTTTCCGGCTTACTTTTTTTGGCTTAGTTATTGCCTATTGCGAGACAAACCAGAATGTTTCGTCGCCGAACGCACACTCAATAAATTCGCGAAGTCCGATCGTGTTCCGCCCAGCATGTGTTTCCAGAATTGAGAGTAAAGCCTGAGCCGCAGCTCATTCCTGTCTTTCTGTTCATCTTATCTGGAGGCGTGATGTGGAGAAGCCGGCGGTCGCCGCGATTCAAGATCTGCTGCCAGGGGCGCGAACGCGCTTCAAAAGCAGCGGGGAAAATTGCCCGAGCCGGCGTGGTGAAAAATAGAATGCGATAAATTGAGACCTCACACCATAAGCTGCCCGCCGTTGGCGGTCAGGGTCGCGCCGGTGATGAGGCCGGCATCATCGGAGGCGAGGAACAAAACACAACGAGCGACCTCCTCGGGTTCGCCGAGGCGCCCAATCGGAATCAGAGGCAGAACCGATTTCTCCAGCACATCCTTCGGCATCGCCTTGACCATGTCGGTGTTGACGTAGCCCGGACAGATCGCATTGACGGTAACTCCGGCGCGCGCATTCTCAAGCGCCAGCGCCTTGGTGAATCCGATTTCGCCGGCCTTGGCGGCCGAATAGTTGGTCTGACCGAGCTGCCCCTTCTGACCGTTGATCGAAGAAATGTTGACGATACGGCCAAACTTGCGTTCGCGCATGCCCTCAATCACGGGGCGGCACATGTTGAACAGCGAAACCAGATTGGTGTTGATAACAGCCAGCCACTGCTCGGGCTTCATGCGATGGAACATGCTGTCGCGGGTGATGCTGGCATTGTTGACCAGCACGTCAATCGGACCGAGATCGGTGGTGGCTTGTTTTACTCCGTCGACGCAGGCGTCATAAGACGACACATCCCACTTGTAGACGTTGATGCCCGTATTGGTCTTGAATGTGGCAGCGACCTCGTCGTTGCCGCCGTAATTGGCCGCAACCTTGTAGCCCGCCGCAAGTAATGCTTTCGAAATCGCCGCGCCGATACCGCGCGTTCCGCCCGTCACCAAAGCTACACGCGCCATCAGATCCTCCCTGCATCCTTCAAAGCACTCTCCGGCTCGGCTGATCCTGTGGTGTCATTGCCGGACGGAGCGCCGGTCGAAGGTCTAGTGGGCAACAGTGTCCACGCTCAACGCTACCGCCTCGGCTGGTCACGGCCCGCATCAGGTCCGGGAAGAACCCGGGAGGCGACACATCAACTCAAGCAGCCGCGGTGTAGTTGCCGAACCATATCAAATTCTCTTTTTCTATCACACATTGATCTTGTGCAACAATTCAGCACGAGTCGCCGCCCGTGTTGGCGCAAGCAAGGCCTTCTCGGCCGCAGCTAGCTCCGCGGCATCGTTGCATCCCCCGTGTCCTTAGCCGGGGCCGCCGGCTTGCCGTCCTCGCCCAGGGTTGGCTTCGCCAACCACTGGCGCCGTAACGCCAGTCGCGAGTTGCACCAGCAACAGGCCCGCGCGTGACCAATGACCGAGCCGCCGCAGCCTGCTGGCAGGCGGGTCGCAATGGCGCATGGGCGAAGGCCGCACGATGCTTCGCATGGCCGCCGTCTGTTCGTTTCGCAAACAGAACCGCCAGCTCGGACTGTGCATTCATGAGGCGAAATCCAGCCGCCGTCACAACTGCCTGCATCACGAACGAAATACTTTCCAAGTGTGAGGTGGATCACGTCAGGACGTTAAGAAATGTTTCATCTGCAACATCGCGGAGCGCTCATGCAGGCCGGTAACGGCGCGCAACTGCCCGACGCCCAGCACATGATGGAGGAGAACATGACCAATTCCACCCGCACCACGAGAGACGTAGCGCCGCGCCGGAGTTTCTTCGGTCATCTTGGAGGAGCGGCCGTACTTGGCTTGGCAGGGCTCGTACCAAAGTCGCTGCACGCCCAAGCCCCGGCAGCGCGTCCCGACGGGCCGAACTGGCCAGGAACGCTGGCGAGTCGCCATCGTCAGGTGGTGGACGCCTATGAGGTCAACTCGGGATTCCCGCTGGCATTTGCGTATACGTTTCTGCTTCCCAATGAGTCGGCTACAGCGGTGGTCATTCTGCGCCATGGCGCCTTCCCGATCGCACTCGGCAACGCGATGTGGGAAAAATATAAGATCGGCGAGTCGTTCAAGATCATCGATCCGGAGACCAAAGCACCGGCGACAAAGAACCCGTTCCTGCACCCCAAGGCCGGGATCCTCCCAGTCGAAGATATGGCCCTTGATCGGCTTCTGGCGAGGGGCGTCATCTTTGGCGCGTGCAATGTGGCGCTGCAAGTTCAGAGCAAAATGCTCGCCGGCAGTGCGGGCGTCAGCGCCGAAGAAGCCGCAAAGGAATGGGCAGCCAACATTGTCGCGGGGATCACGGTTATTCCGTCGGGGACGTGGGGCGTGAACCGCGCCCAGGAAGGGGGCTGCACATACTGCGCGGGTGGCTGACAACTCCCTTTCGAGCGACCCTGAAAAGCAAAGCGCCAGCGGGATATTCACTGCTCCCAGTGCAACGTTGCCGCGAACCGCGGTGCTCAATGGCCGTTCGGTCCACTCAGCGGCAATCAAAGGCGCGGCCTTCGGGTCGCGCCGCTTGTTTTCAGGCGACGATCAGCCGCTTCCCGAGTGCCGGCTCGTTCTTGAACCGTTGACTTCCCTCGGCGGCGGTCACCCGCCACGCCGCTCCTGCCTTATGAAGATCTCCGACCCGGTCGAGGCCCGTTGATCTGCCCCAGATCAGAATCGAGGTCGGCCCGCGCGGCGGGGAGGTGTCTTGAGACGCCGATCGGACCGTTTCGTCGGGTTGATCGGCCGCTGATGCCTTCGCTACTCACTCGTTTTGTCTGACCATCCGCTCGCGGGTCAGGCTCCGCTCTGCGAATCTTGAACGCGCCTCTCTGGAGGCTTTGGCGCCAGCGCGTTGGTCGCGGAAGTTGCGGCCTTGCGTTCACTGAAAGGACGTTGCAGACTTGCGTCGAGTCCGGCGGGGCTCGGTCTCCTCGAATTCCAAGCGTTCCACACATGGCGCACAGTTACGCCGGCCTTGGCGGCCTGGCCCCAGCCACATATTTCCTTCATCCAGGTATCGGCTTGATGCTTAATGACTTTGCGCTGTGTAGTTGCCGAACCTTAGCAAATTATCTTTCTGCTTCTCGTTGCGGGGCTTGAGCTTGAACAAGCGCGCCGCGGTGCCGCCGAGGATGTTGTGCTTGGCCTTCTCGGAGAGGAACGGCAGGTCCCAGACCGTCGACGGCAGGTCGAAATCCCAATGCGG
>JASHYD010000556.1 GCA_030043175.1 Xanthobacteraceae bacterium
CCTATTGCAAAGCTCTTGTCAGTGCAGGCGAGCGTCCAGCAGCTCGCCGTTGAGGCAGCGGTGCACGGTTCGAAGAAGATCGCACTGGAGGCTTTATTGATCGATCCAATCGTCAATTCCACGACGGCGGCGGCTAAGGTGCTAGATGAGTTGTGGGAGGTCAATCGCCCATACATCAGGTGCTGCGTTTAGACCTAGCTTGCGCCAAGAGGCAGCGAGCGTTGCAGTTGCCTAAGCAAGCGGTTCGCCTAGTTTTGCGGGCGGTTGGTCGAAAAAATCATCTTCTCTTCGACACGCCGTTGCTCAGCAGCGTTCCGGTCCGTTTATCGATAACGTCGTTTTGCCGCGCGAGGGTTGCGCTCTCGGATAAGGCTGGGCGACATGATGATGAAGCCCATGCCAGAACCCAACCAGTCTTCGGTCGGCACTCGGAATTCTGATCCCTTGGCCCATTTTTTCTCCCGGTGTCTTGTTTCGCCGGCAGGTGCGCTGATGCCCGATGGGCCGTCGATTGCCTGCGTCGATCCTTCCGTCCGGGTGCTCGCTGCGCCCCGCGAAGTGGCAGAGTCTATCGTGACGCCGTCCGCAACTTGCGTTAAAAGAAATAATTTAATACGAGTCAGGGATTTCTATGCGTTCCCACACGGCATTTCATGTCGGCACATGTTGGCGGTTACCGCGGCGGGCGGTAACTGGTAGCGTATCGCATCGCGGCCGTGTGGGCCGTGCGAAGCGGGTGCTGTCTACGCCACGAATCAAATGGACTTGAAGGAAGCAAAGATTGCACGTTATCTGGGGCGATAATGGGTAAGAAGCCAACTGAGAAACGATCGGGTAGCTTATACGTCGAAGTCTGGCTTACGCAGCCAGACCAAAGTGCCTTATGCGCCAAGCAACCGGGATATCTGCCCGTCAGCCCGCCTGACGCGGAGCGCCCAATTATAAGGGTCAACCCCGCGCGGCGTCATCAGGTGATGGATGGCTTTGGCTTCGCCTTGACGGGAGGCAGTGCTGATCTCATAGCTCAGTTACCGTTCGCAACCCGGAATGCCCTGCTCAGAGAGCTCTTTTTGACTGATGACGATGGCATCGGCATCACCTACCTCCGTATCAGCATCGGTGCGTCAGATTTGAGCAGCAAACCCTTTTCTTATGACGATGTGTCGGAGGGGGAAGCCGATCCAGCTCTTGATCGCTTTAACCTAGAGGCGGGCGATGTTCAACTAATACCCGTCTTGAAGCAGATTCTGGCTATCAATCCGGATATCCGACTCATCGCAACGCCCTGGTCAGCGCCACCATGGATGAAATCCAACCAATCCTTCGTAGGTGGGGCGCTAAATCATGAATATTATCAAGTATATGCCAAGTATATAATAACATATATCAATCGCTTTAAATCTAATGGTATCACCATTTCGGCCATAACTCCACAAAACGAGCCACTAAATTTAACAGATAATCCGAGCATGGGGATGAGTGCAGCAGAACAGGCGGATTTTATCGGGAATCATCTCGGCCCCGCACTATACGAAAATGGTCTGGGAGCGGTAGCTCTGTTCTGCTATGATCACAATTGCGATCGCCCCGATTATCCGATTGCAGTTTTGGCGGATGCCAAGGCTCGCCGATTCGTTACTGGAGTCGCATGGCATCTTTATGGAGGTAAGCCACAAGCGTTATCCCGCGTTGCCAGAAAGTATCCGGGCATAAAGACCTACTTCACCGAACAATATGTGGGGGCAGGCCAGCAGTTTGGTGCTGATCTTGATTGGCACGTGCGAAACGTTCTAATTGGCACGATCCGCAATGGCGCTCAGGCGGTCCTCGAATGGAACTTAGCCAGCGCCCCCGATTACGGACCGCACACACCGGGAGGCTGCAATGATTGCCTCGGCGCTTTCACCATCGATGCATCGGCGATTCTGCGTAATCTTTCCTATTACATCATCGCCCATTTGTCTCGATTTGTCGCGCCCGGCTCGATAAGAGTTTCGTCCACCGCCATTGCTTCCCTGCCCAGTGTTGCTTTTGTGACGCCGGACGAACGAGCTGTCCTATTGGTCCTCAATGGTACTAACGATTTCCTGTCTTTTGGCATCCAGTGGTACGGGCAAACAGTTTTGGCTGCTCTCGACGGAGGGGCGGTCGGTACGTACGTTTGGCAGCTTGGTCCGGGCCCAGCGGGCGTTTGATGTGGGGGACACAATTCATCGAAACGTAATTGCGCGTCGCTCCGCGGGCACCGCCGAGATCGCGAGGCGAAAGTAACTTCAGCGGACCCAAACTCTCGTCCAGCCCCAAGCAGTGGAAGCCCTGCGCCAGCAGGCGATCCGGCGCCGACGACAAATCCGGCGCCGACTCCCCAACCCCAGCCTGGTCCCAAAAACGAAAACGGTTGAAAGGACGATCAGTTGTCCACGGCCAGCATAGCGGTGCCGGAGGCACCGGTACATTTTTTGGGGCGATCGCCATCTGTCCCTGTCGGAAACTCAAACTCGAACATATTGATGGTTAGCCCGCCCAAGATCGGCGACGAACGCACGCACCCTGTGCGACACACATCACGGCGAACGGCGCGTCTTTCTGCAGCGATAGGTGCGTTCGGACCTGGTTGGAGCATTTTTTGGTGCGATGCGAGAACCTGGCGAGGATGGCGCTCGCAACGATGACGACGTGATCAAGACATATCCGTCGGATCGAGCCGATCACCCTCTCCGCATATCCGTTCTGCCAGGGCGACCGCGCCGAGACCGGTCGGGGAAGATGGACGGACGGGTCGGGACGTTCAGCGCGAAGGTCGGCGACATTCTGCGCACGGCAGGCACATCAGCGGCCGGTGTGCTGGTGACCGTCAACCAGATGTCGCCGATCTATGTCGCTTTCTCGGTTCTGCAGTCGCTGTTGCGGGATATCCGACGGGCGCTGGCGGCCGGCACGGCGTCCGTGATCGCGACTCCGCGCGGCCTCGATCCCTCCATGGCCAGACGGGCAACTCACGATGATCGACAATGCCATCGACCCGACGTCAGGGTCGGTGACCATCCGGGCCACAGTCGACAATCCGAATGAAGTTCTCTGGTCCGGGCAGATATGTCAGGTCATTATCAACGTCAGGAATGATCCGGGGACGATTTCGGTTCTAACCGCCGCCATCCAGCCGGGACAGACCGGCACCTTTGTTTTCACCATCGATGGCGATACCGCGCATTACCAGCCGGTGACCGTCGCCCGCGATCAGGACGGCCAATCGGTCATCTCGTCAGGCCTGAGGGGCGGCGAGACAGTCGCCGCGAGCAATCAATTGCTGCTCGTCGATGACGGAAGGTGAAGTTCGCAGCGAATTGATGAACACAACCTAATAGGGCACGCGATCCGGCTTCTCGAGCCAGGCCTGATAGCAGGCGCGCGCATCCTCGTAGCAGCTCTCGACTTGCACGGTTGGAACACTGCGCGCGGCCAGGGGTTTTTCGAGCTGCCGATAAAATTCCTGGTCGTCGAAGCCGATCGCCTCGGCATCCTCCGGTGTGCAGCCGAAATAAATCTTGCCGATCCTCGCCCAGAAAATCGCCGCCATGCACATCGGACAGGGCAGGCCGTTGACATAGATGACGGTGCCAGAAAGATCGTGCGTGCCGAGATTTTTGGCGGCATCGCGGATGGCGGTGACTTCCGCATGCGCAGTCGGGTCACCGCTCGATATGACACGGTTGTGGCCTGAGCCCACGACCTTACCGTCCTTCACGATGACGGCGCCGAATGGTCCGCCATGGCCGCCGTTCATACCCTTGTAGGCAACCGCAATCGCTTCGCGCATGAATTCGGCATCTTTATCCTCGGTGCTCATGCTAAAACCCCGACGGCCTCGAGTTCCGCGATCTTTTTCTCGGAATAGCCGAGTTCCGCTAGCACCGCGGCGCCATCGGCACCGAGATCGGGCGGTCGCTGGCGCAGCGCAAAGGCGCCTTCGGCCATATGCAAAGGCGTGCCGATGACCATGGCCGGTTCACCGGGCACGCCGATATCGATCAATGTGCCATTGACCTTGGTCTGCTCATGGTCGATCGCTTGCGGCATGGTGAGAATCGGCGCGCAGAGGAAGTCGACACCGTCGAGCCGCTCGAGCCAATAAGCCGTGCTCTGCATCGCGAAACGGTCGCGGAGGATCGCCTCCAGCTCGTTCTTGTTGCGCATCATCGCCGCGCGATTCTCGAACCGCTCCTCGAGCGAGAGATCGGGAAGATCGAGCGCCTGACAGAGATCGCGCAAGGGATGCTGCTTGAAGGCGCCGACGATGACCAGTGCGCCGTCGCTCGTCTTGAAGGCAGAGGAGAGCGGCTGCGCACCCCAATTCAAATCGGCGCCGCGCTGCAACCACATGGCGGCTTCCTGCATCTGCATGGCAAGCATCGATTCGAACAGCGACACGGCGACCTGCTGGCCGACGCCCGTACGCTCACGCTGCAATAGCGCGAGCAGGATCGCCTGCACGAGATGCATGCCGGCCGTATAGTCGCAAAGGCATGTGGCATAAATCTCGATCGGCGATTCCTCGCGCGGCCGGCGCATCATCACGCCCGACGTCGATTGCCCGATCACATCCTGCCCGCCCTTGTAGGCGAGCGGGCCTTTCTGGCCAAAACCCGAGCCGAAGGCGCAGATGATGCGGGGATTGATCTTCTTGAGCTCCTCGTAGCCGAAGCCCATGCGCTCCATCACGCCGGCGCGGAAATTATTCACCACGACGTCGGCATTGCGCACGAGATCGTAAATCACCGCTTTGCCGGCCAGCTCGCGCGTGTTGATGCGGAGCGAGCGCTTGTTGCGGTTCATGCTTGCGAAAGCGGGGTTGCTGAGCCCATGCCCTTCGACAAAGGACCAGCGCGAGAGATCGCCTTTGCCGGCGCGCTCGATCTTGATGACATCGGCACCATAGTCGCCGAGCACCTGCGTGGCGCAAGGCCCGAGATAGGCGTGGCTGAAGTCGATCACCTTCACGCCGGAAAGCGGCTGCGCAGGCGGATCTTTTGCGCAGTTGGCTTCGGCAGCGGCGCTGGTCATCGGCTGAGCGCAACACTGGGTCTGGCTGCGACAGCCCAATGATCGAGCGCGCTACGATGTTTCGCGTCGGCGCCGCCGGGTGCTCCCCATCCCGTCACTTCAGGCCCGAAGAATTCTGCGTTGATCTGCAAAAACTCGTGCTCCTTCTTCGGCAGCTCATTCTCGGTATAGATGGCATCGACCGGACAGACCGAGAAGCATAGGCCGCAATTGATGCATTCGTCCGGCTGGATATACATCATCCGCCCGCCTTCATAGATACACTCGACCGGACAAGCCGTCTGGCAAGTCGCATCCTTCACATCGATGCAGGCTGAGGTAATCACATAAGGCACGGGCTCTTATCCTATTTGCCTGTCCATTTCGGCGCGCGTTTTTCGCGGAAGGCGAGCGGCCCTTCTTTGGCGTCGGTCGACTGCAGCATCTCGACCAGAGCCGGCAGGCGGAGCATTTCGGCGTCCTTCGACGACATGCGTTCGTTGGCACGCACCATCTGCTTCATAGCGCGGGCCGCGAGCGGCGCGCAGGCAAGGATCTCGCCGACCCAGCGGTCGACAGAGGAATCGAGATTCTCCGGTGCCACCACTTCGTTGACGAGGCCGATGCGTGCTGCGTGATCGGCATCGATCTGCCGGCCGCTCAGCAGCAGATCCATCGCGTGCACATAGGGAACGCGCCGCATGAGCTGCGGTATGCCGCCCGCGAGCGCCAGACGGCCGACACGCGGCTCCGGCAAGCCGAAGCGCGCATTGCTCGAAGCGATGACGATGTCGCAGCCAAGCGTCAGCACCATGCCGCCACCGAGCGCGAATCCATTGACTCGCGCAATCACCGGTACGTCGAGCGTGTCGCGCAGCGCAATGCCGCCATAGCCGCCGCGGCGGGGCAGGGCCCAATATTCGAGCCCGGTACGGGTCGACGTCTGCTTCAAATCATGGCCGGCACAAAAGGCGCGGTCACCGGCGCCGGTGAGAACGACGACGCGTATGTCGCGATCGAGCTCGATCTTGTCCCAGATGTCGATGAGCTCGAGCTCGGTCGCGTCATCCATGGCGTTCATGCGGTCCTGACGATCGAGCGTCACCCGGGCCACATGGTTCTCGACAACAAAATGAACAGTCATGCCACCACTCCGGCCGCCGCGAGGTCGGCGATCTTTTCCCTCGAATAGCCGAGCTCGGTCAGCACGGCAGTGCCGTCAGCGCCGAGATCGGGCGGGCGGTAGCGCAGGCGAAAGGCGCCTTCCGCCATGGTCAGCGGCGTTCCGATGACCTTCGCCGGAACATCCGGTGCCCCGGGCGCGCCAATGTCGATCAATGTGCCATTGACTTTCGTCTGCTCATGGTCGAGCGCTTCCATCATGGTGAGGATCGGCGAGCAGAGATAGTCGATCTCGTCGAGCCGCTTCAGCCAATAGGCGGTGCTGTTCGTCGCAAACCGTTCGCGCAAGATGCCCTGCAATTCCTTCTTGTTGCGCGTCATCGCGTCGAGATCCTTGAATTTCTCTTCGAGCGAAAGATCGGGCAGTTCGAGCGCCTGGCAAAGATCGCGCAATGGATGTTCCTTGAAGGCGCCGACGATGACGAGCGAGCCGTCCGTGGTCTTGAATGCCGCCGACAGCGGCCGCGCACCCCAGTTGAGATCAAAGCCGCGCTGCAGCCACATGGCAGCTTCCTGCATTTGCATGGCCAGCATCGATTCGAAGAGCGACACGGCGACCTGCTGGCCAACACCGGTGCGATCGCGCTGCAGGAGCGCCAGCAGAATCGCCTGCACGAGATGCATGCCCGCCGTGTAGTCGCAAAGCGAGGTGGCATAAAGCTCGACCGGCGAATCGGCATTCGGCCGCCGCATCATGACGCCCGACATCGCCTGCGCGACAAAATCCTGCCCGCCCTTGTAGGCGAGCGGGCCTGTCATGCCGAAACCGGAGCCGAAGGCGCAGATGATGCGCGGATTGATCTTCTTGAGGTCCTCATAGCCGAAGCCCATGCGCTCCATCACGCCGGCGCGGAAATTGTTCACGACGACATCGGCATTGCGCACGAGATCGTAGATCACTGCCTTGCCGGCAGCGCTGCGCGTATCTAGGCAGATCGAGCGCTTGTTGCGGTTTACGCTGCGATAGATCGGATGATTGCGTTGATCGGGATCATCGGTGATCGACCAGCGGATGAGATCGCCGGTGCCCGGCCGCTCGATCTTGATGACGTCGGCGCCATAATCGGCCAGCACCTGCGTTGCGCAGGGCCCGAGCATGATTTGTGTGAAATCGATGATGCGGATGCCAGTCAGCGGCTGCGGGCCATTGGCCGCCTTGACGCCTGCCTCCGCAACCGGATCAGCCGAAGTCTCGCGCCTTTCCACGGGGCTGTCTTTTGTCATTATCAGGTGTCTCCCCGGCGGGTGTTCCATCGCAAGGCCCGCCACTCGGCCCAGGCGATAATTCGGAAAAAGCAGGCCGACAAGAGCGAACCGAATACGATGCTGGCATAAAGCATATTCGAATCCATGCTGTAGGTCGCCTGGATCATCAGCGCACCGATGCCGCCGGTCGAGCCGATCCATTCGCCGGCCAAGGCGCCGAGCACCGAGGTCGTTGCAGCGACCTTGAAGGCCGAGAACAGGAAAGGCACCGAATTAGGCAGCCGCAGCTTGAAGAAAATCTCGCGCCGCGAGGCCGAAAGAATCCGCATCAGCTCGACCTGCTGCGGGCTGACGTTGCGCAGCCCGCGCGTCATGTTCACGAGCGTTGGAAAGAAGCAGATGAAAGCAGCGACCGCCGCCTTGGGCTCGATGCCGCTGCCGAACAGCAAAACGAGAATTGGTGCGATGGCGACGACCGGAATCGTGTTGATCATCACCGCCAGCGGATAAAAAGCCTCTTCCGCCACCCGCGAATAGACGAAGGCGGTGGCGACGAGAATGCCGGCCGCATTGCCGAGCAGGAATCCGAGCGCCGCCTCTTCGGCGGTCGGTCGCAGATTGTCGATGAGCATCTCGAGGTTGTTGAAAATATAACGCACGATGGCGCTTGGCGCCGGCAGCACATAATAGGGAATGGCGAAAAAATCGACGCAGCCTTCCCAGACGGCAAAAAGCAGGATGAATCCGGCGGTCGGCAGCAGCCAGCGGCGCAACGCGAGGCTCGCCGCGCGCGACCGTGCCACTTGCAGGGAAGCGTTGGCTTGTGCCGGATCGGCCCCGATGGTGGCCGGCGGCATTATCGGCTGCTCTCGACGCGCCAGGCGAGTGCCTTGCGCTCTGCCCACGATACGACGCCGAAGAAGGCCGCGGCGAAGGCAGAGCCGACAACGACGGCGGCATAAAGCGTCGGCGTCTCATAATGCACGGTCGCCTGGACGACCATCGCGCCAATGCCTGACGTCGCGCCGATCCACTCGCCGATGACGGCGCCTATCACCGCCACGGAAGCCGTGATCTTCAAGGCTGCAAACAAATAGGGCAGCGCATTCATCATACGCAGCTTGAGGAATATTTCGCGCTTCGAGGCTGAGAGGATGCGCATGAGCTCCATGTGCTCGCTGCTCACGTCGCGAAAGCCGCGCGTCATATTGATCAGCGTCGGAAAGAAGCAGACGAGCGCGACAATGGCGATCTTCGGCGCTAATCCGTTGCCGAGCAGCAGAATAATGATGGGCGCCTTGGCGACGATGGGGATGGTGTTGAAGGCGACCGCGATCGGAAAGCAGGTTTCCTCGAGCGTCTCGCGATAGACGAAGGCGACCGCGATGGCGGTCGCCGCCAGATTGCCGAGCAGGAAGCCGAGGACCGATTCGAGCATGGTCGTCGCGAGATTGGCCGCGAGAACATCAGGCTTCGACCCTATGACCTGCAGCACCGCGATAGGCGACGGCGCAATGAAGGGCTTCACCGCGAAGCCGACGATGATCGCCTGCCAGATGACGAGAAAAGCGATCAGCGCTGCAACCGGCAGCAGCCGGCGGCGCCAGAGCAGGAATCGCTCGCGTCGCGCAAACAGCAGCTGCGCCTCGGCGTCCGATGCAAAGGCGCCTTGGAACGGAGCCGGATCGGCGCTCCCGACCGACATCAGCCGGTCTCCAGCACTCGGCGAAGATGCGCGGCGATCGCCACGAAGCCCGCAGTCTCGCGGATCGGGGTGCGGCGCGGCGACGGCAGGTCGATCGGCACGAGCTCACGCACGCGGCCGGGGCGCGCCGCGAGCACCATAACCTGCTGGCTGAGAAAGGCCGCCTCGTAGATCGAATGGGTCACGAAGATCACGGTCGTGCGCGTCGTCTCCCAAAGGCGCAACAGCTCCTCGTTCAGCCGGTCGCGGGTGATCTCGTCGAGGGCACCGAAAGGCTCGTCCATCAGCAGCAATTTCGGGTCGCTGACGAGCGCCCGGGCGATCGAGACGCGCTGGCGCATGCCCCCTGATAACTCGTGCGGATAAGCCTGCTCCCAGCCGGCGAGGCCAAGCAGGGTCAGAAGCTCGCGCGCGCCGCGCGCGCCGCGGCGATTGCGGCCGGCGCGAATCTCGAGCGGCAGCTCGACGTTCTCGAGCGCGGTGCGCCACGGTAGCAGCGCCGCGTCCTGAAAGACAAAGCCGATATCGCGCCGCTCGCGCGCCGCGGCAGGGTCGCCACCGAGCACACGCACCGTGCCGGAGGTCGGCGCGATCAGATCGGAGACGATTCTCAGCAAGGTCGACTTGCCGCAGCCCGAAGGGCCGAGCAACGACAGAAAGCTGCCCTCGGCAAGATCGAGGCTGACGTTCTCGAGCGCCGTGACAGTGCCGCGCTCGCTCGTGAAGCGAACGCTCACATTGTCGAGGAAAACAGCAGACGAAGCGGACGATGGCCGATCGACGGCGGAACGTTCAGCCGCCGATACGGCCATCATCGGGTTGCTCAAGCCGCACTGATCAGCGGCCGCTGACCGTTGGTCGCATCGAGAATGGCGGTGGTCATCACGTCGCCGACCTTCGGCGCGCCATTGGAGAATTGCTTGAGTTGATCGAACATGGTGATCTCGTCCTGCCAGACGGCGGGATCGAACTCACCCCAGCCTTTCGTCTTGGTAAGATCGCTGTATCCGTAATTCTTGACCAGATTCATGCCGGCCATTTCGGTGTCGTGGTTGAGGTTCTTGTCCTGCTTCAACAGCAGGTCGACCGCCTTGTCAGGATTGGCGAGCGCATAGGCCCAGCCTTTGCCCGCCGCGCGCAGATAGGCGGCATACATGTCGGCATTCTTCTGCAGGTTGTCGGCTGTAGCGAAATAGGGCAGCGGAAGCAGCTTCACGCCGAAATCCCACAGCGGCAGCGTCACATAATCATTGCCGAGCGGCTTGATCTGCGCGGCATTGATGCGCCAGGCGGCAATGGCATCGACCTGGCCCGTGAGCAAAGGCGTCGTGTCGCCGCCGACGAGCACGATCCGCACCTTGTCCAGCGGCACGTTATTCTTCGCCAGCAGCGCCTTGAGCAGCACGTCGCCGCCCGCCGGCTGCACGCCGACCTTCTTGCCGATCATGTCCTGCGGCGTCTTGATCGGATTCTTGGCAAGCGAGAAATAGGCGAAGGGATGAACCTGCAAGGCGACGGCAAAGGACTTGACCGGGATGCCCTGCGCAGCGGCGAGCATGATGTTCGGGCTCGAAGATTGCTGGCCGATCTCATATCTGCCGGAAGCGACGAGCGGCACCGGATCGATGTTCGGGCCGCCTGGAATGAGATTGACGTTGAGCTTTTCGTCGTCGAAATAGCCGAGCCGCTTCGCCACGACATCGCCGGCGAACTCGTTGTTGAGGAACCACGGCAACTGCACATTAACCGTCTTGGTTCCGGACTGTGCAAATCCGCGCGACCAGATGATGGTCGGCATGCCGCAGCCGACGGCGGCGGCCGCGCCCTTGAGAATATCGCGGCGATTGCCGGTAAAGCTTGTTGTCATGACGCTCGATGCCCATCCCTGGCTCGATATTTGCACAAACAAACTGCTCGCGGCCGTGTAGCGCGGTAGCTTAGTTGCAACAGCAACCCCCGTAAAGCGCGATGTCTGGGCCCCCGCTCCCGGCACGGCGGGGAGGGGCAAATACGAGCCCGCCCCCCGGCACTTACGCGGCGGTCATGAGGCTTGCATTGGCGGCGGGCTGGTCGCCGGGGTCAGCGCCGGCGGCGCGCAGCAGGCGGCAGATTTTCGCGATATCGACGTCGGCGACACTGACGCCGTCGGCGAGCGCGACTGCGGCGGCGACGCCAACCGCCTCGCCCATCGCGATGCACGGCGGAATCTCGCGCGAGATGCGCTGCGCTTCCGGCGTCGCCGAATAATGCCGCCCGGCGACCAGCAGATTATCGACGCCGCGCGGCAGGAACGAGCGGTAGGGATAATAATAGTCGCGCCCTCGCGCGACGGTGTCGGCGAAGTGCCGCCGGTTCGCGACATCCTGCTTGGTCATGACGTAGACGCCGTCGAGCAGCCGCGTCTGGCGGACGCCGAGTTGTGGCGCGACATCGACGATGCAGGCGCGCTCGAAGCCCGGCAGGCGGGAACGGACGAAATTGAGCAGCGCCGCGATCTTCTTGCGGCCTTCGAGATCGGCGCGGGTGAGATCGGCGATCTCGAGCCCGTCGAGGCCTGTCATGTGCGGCGCGTTGCACCAGACGATGCCCGGCAGCGGCGTGCGCAGCCACCATTTCTCCCAGGAGCCGCCGAGAATGCGCTTGGCCTCGCGGTTGATGGCGATGAAGGCCTCCGGCTCCTCGAATTCGAACCGCTCGGCCGCATCCTCATCGACATTGCCGAGCCGGAAGACGGTGGTGACGATGAAGGAGCCATGTGTGAAGGCAGCGCCTGCCGAGGCCGCAACATCGAGGTCGCCGGTCGTGTCGATGACGACTGATCCGAGGAGCGCCTGCCGGCCTGATTTCGTGTCGCAGATGACGCCCTTGGCCTTGCCGTCCTCGACGATCGTGCTGCTGAACCAGGAGTGGAGGCGGAGCTTCACTTTCGTCTCCTCGATCATGTCGTTCGAGGCGCGCTTGAAGGCATCGGGATCGAAGGCGGCAGCGTAGCAGATCTCCTGCGGCTTCGAACGCGAGTGGAAGTCGAAGACGCCCCAGCGCGACCATTTGCGCCACATGGCTGGGTCGGAGCGGCGGTCCTCGCATGGCGGCACGACGCAGAGGCCGTGGCGCTGCATGCGCTCGATGAGCTCGCTGTTGATGCCGCGGACCGAAATCTCGTCGCCATTGCACATGTCGTCGAGGACGATGACCATGCCGCCCGAGGCTAGGCCGCCGAGGTAGGGATAGCGCTCAGCGAGGATGACCGAAGCCCCCTGCCGCGCCGCCGCCACCGCCACCGCGATGCCGGCCGGCCCGCCGCCGACGACCAGGACATCAGCCTTATCGACAACCGGCACGGACGCGGTCTTTTCGGTGATATAATCCATGCCTGCTTCCATCATTTTCGGACGAGCGAGGGGCCAGTCTGGCAGCTTCGCCACCCATAATCCAGTTGGCCGCCACCTCCCGACGGCGCAGAACACCCGTTACGTATCTCTCCGGTCTAGACCGCAAGCGGGGGAGGGGTCGCCTTGCGCGGTCTGCGTTACCATCTAATCGTCTCCGATCTCGCGATTTGGCGCCTGTTCGGATGGAGCATCCGCATGTCAGTGATTGAGCTTTCTAGCCCGCATACCAAGCTCCGCCCTCCGCGCCAGCTCTGCCTCCACTCGCTGCAGCGCTAGGTCCGCCTTCGGGGTTTCCCAGCGTCTGTCTTACACTAACTCAGCCGGTGCTGCGATGCCTCTCAGCTCAGTGGGGTCGTTGCTGCCGTTCCTGTCTCTGCCGTTCTCGCAGGTTGCCAGCAGCGCCATTGTCAGCGGTGAAGGTAGCTCGGGGTCATAGATCGCCAGGGCGCGCAGTCACCTCGGGGTCTTTTGACAGTCTACCTTTCCAGCCTTCCGCCGATTTCCTTCGCGCTCTCGAAACGCTCAACGAACATTGCTTGCGCGGTCGACCGTTAAAGCCACGAAGGGCTGGGCAACAATCAACGCGCTTCAAGTCCTTGATTCGGAGCCTCGGATCAATATCTTGACGATGCGCGTGCCTCACGCTTTCCGGCCGCTGGCAATGCCGTTTGAGTGTGGCCCGCCTTCCGCCAGAAGCGATGACCGGACGCAAAGAACTGGTGGGGCCAGCGGGAGCTTGCAGATGCGCTCGTCGCCTCTTCGTGTCGCCAACATTTTTCGGTGTGTTGGTCGTCAAGGATCACGGCCGAACAGGTGAGGCCCATGCTCAAGCGCGAAAGCTTCCCAATCGCCAAAATCTATGTCCCTGTGAAAAGAAGGGCCACACTCAGGCCGGAGGCTGTCCGCGAGATCGCCGAGAGCATGCTGGAAATTGGGCAAGAAACACCGATCCTTGTACGCCGCGACGGAGATCGATTTGTCCTCGTTGAGGGACTTCATAGGCTGGAGGCTTGCAAAGCTCTCGGCGAGGAGACAATTGTCGGTTTTTTGGTGTCGGCCCAGGGTAACCACGAAAAGGCCCCGTCACCTCACGATGCCGAGGCAGACGCTATGCGCGAGAAAACGGAACGCTTGAGAAAGCTACGTCTGGCAGAGGTTGAAAAGAAACGTCGCGCCACTTCCGATGTGGTCCCTGCGGAGGCTGCAAAGAGCAGCACAGAAAAACCGAGCCGATCCGGCCACATCGCCGCAAGGGCCAAACCCGCGACTTTGGAGGACTGGTTAGTCGCCCGAGAGCGTGATGGCTTTCGTGATTGACTGTTTCGATCGGCAAGGGTGATGCCGCGACGGCGCGCTTGCATCACCTCAGGAATCAGCTTGCCCGTGTCGTCGAGCAGGCCGTTTGGCGCCGGTGCGTAGATGTGGGTGACGATGTCGCCGCGCTTGAGCAGCGAAAGGTATGAGCGTAGCAGCGAGTAGTTCTGCCCCACATGGATCATGACCGGCCGACCGTCGGCCGCCACCTGCGCGTGCCGTGCTCGACGAATTCCCGGTCCTCGGCCGTCTCGACTTCTTCGAGTCGGGGCTCGCCTTCATGCCCGGAACCCACTCCTCGCCGACGCCAAAGCCTCGATAACACGATTTTAAACCTGGGCGGAGCGCGCCGCTGTCATGCGGCTTCCGGTAGCGGGCGGATCTCGACCTCGAAGCCGAGCTTGGCGATCTGGCAGCCAGGCTTTTGGCTTTGATCTCGATTGAGCGGCGGTCGAAGTGGTTGGCGCCGAGATCCTGGTGTTCGGTGCCGTTCTTCAGCATGTGGTAGATTGCGGTGAGCATCGAAGCGGCCACGGCACAGATCGCTTTCTTCGCGCCGTGCCTGCCGCGTAGGCGGTTGAATTGTGCCTTGTAGTAGCTGTCCTTCTTGCGCGCGGCCGCACAGCCGCACTGCACCATCAGCGTCTTGAGCCAGGGGGACCCTTTGCGCAGGCGCGATGACTTGCGTTTGCCGGCACTTTCGTTCTGCCCAAGGACACAGGCCGGCCCACGCCAAAAGATGACCGGCGGTTGGGAAACGACTCATATCGGTGCCGATTTCGGTGAGGATGGTCCTTGCCGCCAACTCGGCGATACCTGGAATCGTGCATAAAAGAGCGATCAGGGAGCGAAAGGGCGCCTGACCGGCCGCCACCTCCGCGTCCATCTTGGCAATCGCCGCATCGACCTGCTTGTCGATCTTTGCAATCGCGTCCGCCAAG
>JASHYD010000557.1 GCA_030043175.1 Xanthobacteraceae bacterium
CATATGAGGGGGGTAGCTTGGTGCGACGGATCGAAGAGTGGCTAGGTGACCTCGGGCTTGGCGAATACGCGTCGCGTTTCGTCGAGAATGACATCGATCTGTCGATAGTCAGCGATCTGAGCGACCAGGATTTGAAAGAGATTGGCATTGCATCACTTGGTCACCGCCGCAAACTGCTGAGAGCGATTTCAGAACTAGATGCTTCGCCCGCGGAAACGGTGTCGGCTGTGAAACCGCCGATCTCCCCGCCGGGAAGACGAACTGCTGCAGCAGGGCTGGTGCCGTTGCCTGCTGCGGACGTGACAGGAGAGCGCCGTTACCTGACGGTGCTGTTTTGCGATTTGGTGGATTCCACCGGCATTGCCTCGCGGCTCGATGCGGAAGAGTGGCGCGATCTCGTTGGTGCTTATTTTGAAGGTGCATCCGCGGCGGTCACAGAGATGGACGGTACGGTCGCCAGGAAGCAGGGCGACGGGCTGATGGCGCTCTTTGGGTATCCGACGGCGCACGAGAACGATGCCGAACGGGCGGCGCGGGCAGCTTTGGCCATCCAGCGCGCGATTGCCGAGTTGAACCGCACGAACGTTGATAGGGCGAAGCCAACGCTCCTCGCTCGCATTGGCATCGAGACCGGACCGGTCGTGGTTGATGCGGCGGGTGAGATTTTCGGCGACGCGCCGAATGTCGCCTCGCGAGTGCAGGCATTAGCGGAGCCGGGCGCGATAATGATCACCGGACAAGTGCAGCGCCAGACCGCCGGCCTGTTCGTGGCAGAGGAACGTGGCGCGCACGAGCTGAAGGGATTGAAGGAGCCGGTGACGCTGTTCCGGCTGGTACGGGCGAGCGGCGGCGGCAGGCGGTCAAGCCAGCGCATGCCGACGCCCCTGGTCGGGCGCGATGAAGAGATCGCAATGTTGGTGCGCCGCTGGGAGCGGACGCGGGAAGGCGACGGGCAATTCGTCCTGATCGTCGGGGAGCCGGGTCTCGGCAAATCGCGACTGATCGAGGAGTTCCATGCCTGTTTAGGCGACACGCCGCATACCTGGGTCGAGTGGAGCTGTACGCAACTGTTGCAGAATACGCCACTGCACCCCATCGCGGAATGGGGCCGGCAGCGATTCGGCGGCGCTGAAGTTCCGGCAGAGGGACGCCTTGCAGACCTCGAGAGCTCGCTGGCGCACGTGAAACTCGATCCCGTCGAGCTCGTGCCGCTGCTGGCACCGCTTCTGGACATGTCGCTGCCGCCTGTGCGCGCGGCGAGACTGGCGTCGGAAGAATTACGGCGGCGACAGCTGGCCGCGCTGACCACCTGGGTTCTTGCCGGCGCCAAGGTTCAGCCGGTGGTGTTGGCGTTCGAGGATTTGCATTGGGCCGACCCGACCACACTCGACCTGCTGAAGGGCATCGCCGAGCGTGGCGCTATGGCGCCGCTATTGGCGCTGGCGACCGCGCGGCCCGAATTCAAGTCCCCCTGGGGCTCGCGATCGCACCACGGCACAATTTCCCTAGTGCCGCTCAATCGTAGCCAGGTTCGCTACATGGTCCGCGAAATCGCCGCCCGACATGCCCTACCGCAGGACGTGATCGACGGCGTGACCGAGCGAACCGGCGGGGTACCGCTATTCATTGAGGAGGTGACGCGGTTACTGCTGGAACGGGACGAGCAAGGCCGTACGCATGTCATCCCGCCGACTTTGCAACAATCGCTCATGGCGCGGCTCGACCGACTTGGATCAGCCCGAGAAGTTGCTCAAGTCGGCTCGGTGATTGGACGCGGCTTCTCCTATAGCCTTCTGCGTGCGCTCGCCAGGATGGCCGACGCAGCGCTGCAAGCCGCGCTGGAACAGCTCGCGGAAGCAGATATTTTGCTCGTCCAGGGCCTCCCGCCTGACTCCGACTACCGGTTCAAGCACGCGCTTATACTGGATGCGGCCTACGAAAATCTTCTCAAGAGCCGGCGGCAGATGCTCCATCGGCGCGTCGCCGAGACTTTACGCGACCGCTTTCCTGACACCGCGGCGGTCGAGCCGGAAGCGCTGGCGCATCATTTTACGCAGGCAGGTCTGACTGATGCCGCCATCGAATGGTGGGGCAGGGCCGGCGACCAGGCGCTACGCCGTTCCGCCTTTCAAGAGGCGATCTCGCATCTCGGTAAGGCCATCGAGATGGCCGACAAAACCCCCGAGGGTGGGTCTGCCGCCACGACCGAACCCGCGTCGGCCAACCGACGGCTCAAACTGCAAACGAACCTCGGCCGGGCGCTTATGTTTTCCCGTGGATATGCCGCAGAGGAATCGAAAGCGGCCTTCAACCGCGCCCGCGAACTTGCCGCGGCGATCGATAACCCGACCGAGCGATTCACCATCTACTACGGTCTGTGGGTCAGCAACCTGGTGCGCAGCGAATTGAGGTTGGCGCGGGAGATAGCCGAGACATTTCTGCGCGAGGCCGAAGGCGAAGCACGGACCACGGAGTGTGGGGTTGGCCGTGACCTCGTCGGGCTCACCTGCCTCATCCAGGGTGACTTCATCGAGGCGCAAGCGAATTTAGTTGAGGCGCTGAGCACTTACGATCCCGAGCGAGATCGCGAGGCCAGGTTCGGCTTCGGCACGGATGTCGGTACGACCGCAAGCGTCTATCTCGCCATCACCAAATGGCTGCTCGGAGAGGTCGGACCAGCGCGGGCGCTCATCGAGGAAGCCGTCGCGCACGCGATCGCAACCAGCCATGTACCCACATTGGTCGTCACCTATTCGTTCAAGGCCCTGTTCGAGATGCTTCGCGGTGATGCTGGAGTTGCCCGGCGCGACGCGGAAATTGTCATCAAGCTCAGCCAGGAGAATGCCCTTACGCTCTATGCAGCTTGGGGCGCGCTGGTCTCCGCTTGGGCCAGCGTTCGGCTGGACGGCTGTGGGAGCGGAGCGGCGGACGTTCAACAGGCGTTGGCGGCCTGGACAGGCCAAGGAAACAAACTTCATGTGCCATTCTACCAAGGTTTACTTGCCGAGATCGAAGCTCACGGCGACGTAGCGGGAGCGTTGAGCCGTATCGATGAAGCGTTGGCCCTCGCACGTGAGACGGGACAACACTGGAGCGACGCTTTCCTGCATCGCTTACGCGGCCAGATTCTACTCAAGCGAGATCCGGAGAGTAGAGCGCCGGCCGAGGCGTTCCTCACGGCAATCGCCGTCGCGCAGCAGCAGAAGGCGCGCAGTCTTGAGCTGCGCGCAGCTCTCGATCTGGCACGACTTTATCATTCCTGGGGCCGTTCTGCGGACGCTCATGCCTTGCTCGCGCCTGCTCTCGATGGCTTTATCCCAACACCCGAATTTTCCGAGATTGCGGAAGCGAAAACGCTTCTCAGTGCGCTGGCGTAGTCCAATCAAAGGAGCCGGCGACTTGCCAGCTGCCGCGGCGCTGCTGAATGGATACCACCATCCCACCATGCAAGACTGCTGGCCCTTGCCATGCAAAACAAAATGTTGAGCGTGCGAGCGAACAAGTCGAGCGTCCCGTCTTCCTCAGTCGTATCGCCCATTGGGGGTCAGCATTTCAACGCGCTCGCATTGACACGCAACGATCCGGTTCCCGTCGATGACATGACGAAAAGCCATTTCCTTTTTGCTCGGCTCCGTGGGCGCCTCCGGGGGCCAAGCTAAATGCCAGGGGGGTGCGAAACCAGCCGAGAGACGCACAGCGCGCATCCGTGTTCCAGAGCAAGTTTGCCATCTTCGTGGCGTGCGGCGGTTTTAGCGCGCCTTGATGCCATCGTCATCAAGGGCAACCTCCATCTGCCCGGAGTACCCATTCTGCAAGTTTGTCCATCATCGCGCTGGCGGCCTTAAGCTCGCCGACCCCGATCCACTCATCTGCCTTGTGGCCACGCACCATGTCGCCAGGACCACAGACTAGTGTCGTGACGCCTGCCTCTGCGTAGAGGCCAGCCTCGGTGCCGAATGCAACGGTACCGGCAAATTGAAGGTCCTCGGCTAGCCGCGCCACCAGCAGCGTGGCCGGATCGGCGATGCCAGTGTCAAGGGCAGGGTAGCACGACAGCTCTTCCATGACGATGTCGGCTTCCGGGGCGGTTGCTTTCAGCCGTCTGCGTTCGCGCTCGACCACTGCATCGATGCGCACCAGAATCTCGCCGGCATCGCGGTCGGGCATCGTGCGGACTTCATATTCTAGAGCAGCGCGCTCCGGCACCATGTTGACGGCTCCGCCGCCATATAGTGACCCGACATGCACGGTGGTGAACGGCGGATCGAATGCCGGATCTCCGCCCCGGGCCATTTCTTCCTCGGCGATGCCGCGCAGGCCGTAGGCGATTGCTGCTGCGGCGTCGACCGCATTGGCTGCGCGGTGAGGCATCGCCGAATGGCCGGCGCGTCCAGTCACGGTCAGGCGCCGGGACAGTTTGCCTTTGTGCGCGCGAACCACACGCATCGCCGTCGGCTCACCGACGATCGCCAGCGCCGGAGGCGCCACGGCCTGCATCAGAGTGCGAATGAGATCCGGTGCGCCCCGGCAACCGACTTCTTCGTCATAGGAGAATGCGAGATGAATGGGCGTATTTCTCGCCGCCGCGATGAAATCCGGCAAGTGGGCGAGGACGACTGCGATGAAGCCCTTCATATCTGTTGCGCCGCGGCCATAAATCCGGTCGTCGCGAATGGTTCCCCCGAACGGTGGTACGCTCCAGGACTGGCCTTCGGTCGGCACCACGTCGGTGTGAGCCGAGAGCACCACGCCGGGTCGGTCTGCCGGACCGATCGTTGCGAGCAGCGAAGACTTCTGTCCGTCCGGCGAGAGCACGCGCCGGGCCAAAACGCTATTGGTGTGAAATATTTCTTCGATGTAATTGACAATATCCAGGTTTGAATTTGAGCTTATACTTTCAAACCGGATCAAATCGCGCAGTATTTGCGTGATTCTGTCAATCATATTATCATGCCTGGCTTGTCATGACTGGTGGATCCCAAGATGACATACTCTATCTCGGCGCGATGTCCGGACACTGGCGCCTTCGGTATCGCGATCACGTCGTCGAGCATTGCTGTCCCGGCGCGCTGCGCCTGGGTCGGGCCGCTTGGACTGGTGGTCACCCAGAATGTCACCGACCCGGCGCTCGGTCCTGCCGGCATTGCGCTGCTGCGGCAGGGTTTGGGAGCGACCGCCGTTCTCAGCAATCTGACCCTCGGAACGCCGGCGCCGGAATGGCGGCAGGTCGGCATCATCGATCGCTATGGCCGCGTAGCCTGGCACTCCGGCGCAGAGGCGCTGCCGGTGGCGGCCGTCGCAGAAGGTGCGGGCAGCCTGGCGATGGGCAATCTGCTCGCCGATAAGAATGTGCCAGGCGTGATGATCGGCCGCTTCGAAGCGACTACCGGCGAAGCGCTGGCCGAGCGGCTCCTTTCGGCGCTCGAAGCAGGCCTCGAAGCCGGCGGTGAGACCGGCGACGAACACGCGGCAGGTCTCCACGTCGCGCACGCGTTCGACTGGCCGGTGGTGGACCTGCGGGTCGACTGGCACGACACGCCGATTGCCGAACTGCGTGCGCTCTGGGAGCGCTATCGGCCGCAGCAGACGGACTATATCGCGCGGGCGATCAATCCCCGCGCGGCGCCGTCGTTCTAAAGGGGATTCCGGTCCTTTTGAATCACATGACGGCGAGGTCGCCGGGCGTGTCCCGGCGACCTCGATCGTAAGGCACGGAGCAACAATAATCGAGGTGGCCGGGACAGGCCCGTCCACGACATCGCGAGGGGTGCAGTCTTTCAATACGGCCGGAATCCGCTGGAGGCCCGTTCGCGTCACCGGCTACCCTCCAGCGGGAAGGCAACGATATCGCCTGAACTGACGGCGAGGCCGACCTCAGCTCCAACCGGACATGTCGACAGCGCGGCAATGCCCGGCGCGCGTAGCAGAATGCGCTCGCGCGCAAGGCCGGGCATGTCGACGTGGAGATCGACATGGTCACCCTGGAACACTTGCGCCGCGATGATACCGGGCAACGATCCGGGCGCGCCCGGCGCGACCACGGCCAGATGCTCAGGCCGGATGAAGATATCCAGCCTGTCGCCGACGGAGAGCGACGCGAGCGACGCGGCTGGTACGGCCACATGGACATTGCCGACGGAAACGCCGGCCACATCGCCGTGCCGCTCCGCCAGCCGGCCCGCCAGGATGTTCACGTCGCCGACGAAGGAGGCGACGAAGTGGTCCGCCGGGCGTCGATAGATGTCGCCAGGCGCCGCAATCTGCCGGATGCGTCCGGCGGACATCACCGCAATCCGGTCCGACATCGACAGCGCCTCGCCCTGATCGTGCGTCACAAAGATCGTGGTGACGCCAAGGTTGCGCTGGATCTGCTTCAACTCCACCTGCATCGAGCCGCGCAGGTTTTTGTCGAGGGCCGACAGCGGTTCGTCAAGCAGCAGCACCTTCGGTTTGATCACGAGCGCACGCGCGAGCGCCACCCGCTGCTGCTGGCCGCCCGACAGCTGCCTCGGCTTACGGTCGGCAAAACCGCTAAGCTTGACGAGCGCGAGCGCCTCGTCCACCCGCCGCGCAATCTTCGCCCTCGCGACGCCGCGAGTCTTCAGGCCGTAAGCAATGTTCGCGGCAACGTTCATATGCGGAAACAGCGCATAATTCTGGAACACGAAGCCGATCTCTCGCATGTGCGCCGGCGTCGTGGTGACCGGCGCGCCTTCGATGAAGATCTCGCCGCGGTCGGCTTCGAGGAAGCCGGCCACGAGATTGAGCAGCGTGGTCTTTCCGCAGCCGGAAGGCCCCAGCAAGGTCATGAACTCGCCGGGAGCGACCTTAAGCCAGGCCTCGTGCAGCGCGGTCGCGTCGCCGAACCGCTTCGTGACGCCATCGAGTTGGACAGCCTGCCGGATGGCTTCGCCTGGCGAATCGCGCGCGGTTGCGGTCCTGTGATCAGTAGGCATCAACATTAAGCATTTTCCCGAGCCCAAGGCAGGCATTGGCGAGTGTAAGGAGCATTGCCGTGACGGCGATGTAGACGACCGACAAGGCCGCCAGCGTGGGATCGGCGAACTCGCGCACGTAGTTATACATGGCCACGGGAAGCGTCTGCGTCGCCTGGCTGCTGACGAATAGCGTCGCGGTGAATTCGTTGAACGACAGGATTGCGGCAAACAGCCAGCCGCTCAACAGGCCGGGCAGCAACAGCGGAAGCGTCACGGTCAGCAGAACCCGTAGCGGTGCCGCGCCGAGACTCGCGGCGGCGAGTTCAAGCCGAGTGTCGAGATTTTGCAACGAAATGAAGACGCTGCGGATCACGAACGGCAACACCAGCACGACATGCGCCAGAATCACCAATGGAAAGCCGCGCCCAAAGCCGGTTTGCGCCGCGAGCATCAAGAACCCGAGACCGATGGTGTAATGCGGAATGATCAGCGGCGACAGCAGAATACCCTCGAGCACATGCTTGAAGGTGAAATTGTAGCGGTGGATCGCAAAGGCAAACGCCGCGCCGATCAGAAGCGCAATGGTCGAGGCCCATCCGGTGACCATGAGGCCGTTCCAGAAGCCGTTACGGAAATCCGCATAGGCGAATGCGCGGGCGAACCAACGAAGCGACCAGACTTGCGGCGGAAACGCCAGAATTGCGCGATCATTGAAGGCGGTCAGCGCAACGACAATCGCCGGCAGGATTACGAACAGCAGGATCGCAGCAACGACGATATGTCCGGACAACTGCAGGAGAGCTGCGGCAGGCGAGCGTTTCATGCCGCATCTCCCAGCCGTTCAAGCGGGCGTGCCGCCAGCTTCATCAGCCCGATGCCCGCGACTGCAAGCGCAAGGCCGACGATCGACAGGGTGGCCGCAAACGGAAAGTTGAACGACGCAAAACCGAGCTGATAGACCAGGGTCGACACCGTGCTTACGCGCCCGCCGCCGATCAGTTGGGGCGTGGCGAACGCGCTGAAGGTCCAGGCGAATGCGGTAGAGAACCCGGCAATGACCCCCGGCATCGACAGCGGCAACGTGACCGTCAGGAAAACGCGGATCGGTCCCGCTCCGAGACCTGCCGCTGCTCTCTCATAGTTGCGGTCGATGTGGGAAAGGCCCGCGGCAACCATGATCACCATGATCGGCATCGTTACATGGACAAGCGCAGCGACGACGCCTGCGGTGGTGAACATCATCTGAACGGGACTCCGCACCAGACCGAGCCTGAGCAGAAACGTATTCAGAAAGCCGCTATTTCCGAGCACGATCATCCAGGAGTAGGTCCGCACCACCTCGCCGAGAAACAGCGGCGTAACGGATGCCACCAGGATGAACGATCGCAGCGCAGAGCTGCGGGTACGCACCAGTGCGTAGGCGAGAGGATAGGCCAGAACAAGCGTGAAGGCGGCAGTCTGGAAGCACATGAGAATGGTTGCCCAGAATGCCCGTGCGTAGAGCGAGTGCAGCAAGTCGGCAAAGTTGTGGAGCGTAAATCCGCCGACCTCAAGCGAGCCGGGAATATAGACTCTGACGCTGTATTGAAAAACAGCGGCGATGGCGGCGACCAGGCTCAGCGCGACGAGGCCTGCCGGCGAGACGAACCAACCCAGGAAAGGCCGTGCAGTCATGGATGCACCCCCCCGGTGGGAGAGGAGACGCGCCCTTCGGGCGTCTCAGAGCGAGGGGCCGACATTTTTGACGCGGGCTTTCGCCGGTGCGACCGCCTTACTGCGCCATGATATTCTCGGCAAACCACTTGCGCCATTCCGCGGTCTTTTGCGCCCGCAGCTTGTTGTCGATCACCAGCGTCTGGTGCGCCCACTGTACGGCTGTGGTGAATACGCCTGGTAAAGCCGCGATCTCGGGCTTCAGCTTGGCATTATCGACCACGGGGCTGCCTTTCTTCAGTTCCGCGATCTGAGCCTGTACGGCCGGGTCAAGTGCGATGTTCAGGAACTTGTAAGCGAGATCGGCCTTGGCTGTGCCCTTCATGACGCCCATCGTATCGACGCCGAGCACCGCGCCTTCCTTTGGAATGACGAGCTGGACCGGCACGCCCTGGTCGCGGATGTAATAGGCATTCATTGACAGCACCACCTGCACCGGCGTCTCGCCGGTGGCGAACATCTGCTGGCTGTTGGCGTCGTTGGTGTAGAAGGCCTTGTAATTGGGCTTCAGCGCCTTCAGCTTATCCTTGCCAACTTCCCAGTTCGACGCGTTGCCGCCGGACAGCTTAGCCGCCACCGCAATGATGTGGCTTGGATCGAAATCGGGCGATGCGATCATGCCATGCAGCGCCGGGTTCCAAAGGCCCTCCCAACTGTCGAACCTGACGCCCTTCGGCAACCGGTCGGGCAGATAACCGATGGTGTAGACATAGGCCCACACGCCGACATGAAACGGACCGATTTTGGCCCGCTCGACGAGATGCTGCGCATTCGGGACCTTAGACAGTTCGAGCTTCTCGAACAGGCTGTCGTTGGCATAGAGCCAGCCGACATGCGCGGTCGTGAAGGTCACGTCGCTTTCCGGCTTTCCGGCCGCCAGCTTGGCCTGGTTCAGCCGGTCGATCGTGCCGCCGGTGATGTATTCGACGTCGAC
>JASHYD010000558.1 GCA_030043175.1 Xanthobacteraceae bacterium
ATGCATCGGCTTGTGATGCCTACGGCTATGCACCCTATTATGGCTACACATACCGACGTTATGTCGGGCCACGGCGGTTTGGTCGGTTTGGTCATAGGGGCTTCTACGGCAATCCGGACCGCACATTCGCACGACACTGTCACGGTGCGAGCTGCTAAATAAACGGGAAAGGGGGCAATCCCCCCTTTCACCTCATATGGCTTGGCGAGGCGCCATCGCTTGGTAAGTCTCAAGATTCTTGAGGCCCCACACCTTTTCGGCCAGGAGCGCAACGTGATGTGGCAGATGTTCCAAATGGAACGGCAGAGAATGGCGGGGACTGCGAGGACAGAGCAGGCAGCTTCTGCAATGTGCGCTTGAGATCGCCGGGAGGGATTTCGACTCTGTGGCGGGTCATTAGCCGCTGTACGGTCGCGCTAAGCGCGCTTTTGGCGCCCTATGCGGTTCGCTCGTTGCCGGCCTACTTGCGAGCAATAGATCGTGTCACGTCGAGGCGATACAAACGAGACGCCACAGCTTGCGCAAGTGCAAGTCTTCATGCGGTGCCGGCGCCGAAAGTCTTCCGCGCCAGTTCGCGGTCGCGACCTTGAGGTCTTCTCGAGCGCTGCCGTCTCGTCGGGCGCGTTGCCGGTGCCAAGCCGCAAATGCTTGGCAGCAATCTTGTAGATGGTCCACGTCGTCGGCTTCGTTGGTTCGGTTTTTCTTGTCATACCGACAGTGTCGGCATGCGGCCGCGTGCGTTCAATAGCGCTGGGTACCCGCTTCAGTTGCTACGCCGCATCACCTTTTGCCGGCGCCTTCATTGCCTGCTCCAATTCTTGCTCCGCTCCCGCTGCACGGCTATGCTGGCGGGATTACGGACCTTGATCCAGACGCGGCACGGGCCGGATCGATACGTGCCATCGATCTTCTTCGACACAATGCCCTCGGCACCGAGCTGACAAGCGTGCGCAAAGACGGTGCCACCATCCTCGACAATGTGTTCATTAAGCAGGATGCCAGCCTTAGTATCGCGCAGCAGGCGAGCCAGCGCGGCTTTGCGTTCGAGAAACGGGCGGGCGCGCAGATCCTCGCCATTATGCTCGATCAGGTCGAAGGCGTAGAGGATCGCGGTCCGAGCGGCCTCTCGATCGGACAACTCGTCGACCCGTGACAAGCCATCAGCTCCCAGCACAACCGCCTCGCCGTCAATCGTGAAGCTTTTGGCCTTGATGCCTTCCGCGGCGGTCGCGATTGCCGCCAGTCGCACCGTCCAGTCATACGCGTTGCGGCTGTATAGCCGCACAGTAGGGCCGTCCCGGTGTACGATCGTCCGATATCCATCATGCTTGATTTCGTGAACCCAATCGGTGCCGGCTGGCGGTTTTAGCCGGAGGACCGGCTGGGCGGGGAAGATGAACCCCGCCGGAAGTCCCTGAATCTTCATGGCTGGGTCACCGCGAAGTTCCTGGCTTTTCGATGGCTCAGGCTTCTTTTCCATGCGGCGAGTATCGGCCGCGATGTAAGTACCTTCAATGCGGTCGTATAATTTCTCCCTTGCGGCCGGTCACTCGCCGTATCGCCATCAGTCTATTGGCAGACAACCCTAAATTCAGCGGCGGCCTTCTCAATCCAGAAGACGGCCCCCGAATGAGGCCCCCACAGGGCAGGTCTTTCACAACCCCGGCAACAGCGCCCGCAGCGTCGCGCGCCCGTCATCTGTCAGGGTCAGGTGTCCGCGCCCATCCCGCGCGATAAAGCCCCTCACTACCATCGATGTGACTGTGACACCCGTGACGCCGGCACGCCGCCAATCGGTTCCGCTAGCAACGCAGAACAGGAGCATGCGCTGTCGCACCCCGAGCGATGCAGCGTTCGGCTTCGACGGTTCGGGTTTCTTGGCCATGCCGCAGTATCGGGCGCAAGCTTCGGAGGTTCACCGGCTGGAAGAACCCCGGCCGTCCGGTTGATGCTGCGTCAGCCAGGGCCGGGGCCACATGAGGCGCTTGGACTTCACCCCATATAGAAAACCAACGCCATCATCGAAGGGTTGCCCCGTGATAGGGCGACCTCGGTCCGACAGGAGGCATACCTCGCCTTAGGAAAGGAGGCCGCTGGTAAGGCGGCCCTAGTCATAGGGAAGGATACGCCCAAGGAGATGGGCGTCATTTTACAGGCAATGTTCATGCCATCGATCCGTCAGGGAGGCGCTGGCTCTCAGAGGTTGGAGAATAACTATTACGGACCGCAAGTCGTGGCCCCGACTGACTGGGGCGTAGGGGCACGAAAGTCAATCGGGGCCGGACGCAGGTCAAAATGGCTTCGTTCCGATAGGGGGGCACAGCCCCCAAGCCGCTACACTAAGCAGCCGCTCCTCACCAACGCGCTCGGCAATGGCTGCCGCGTCTTTCGTTGGGTCATCGACGTATCGCCATCAGTCTGTTGGCCGGCACGCTAAATTCCGCGGCGCCCTTCTCGAGCGCGGTGGCCGCGTCCGGCGCCTCTACGGCGCCAAGCCGGACGGCTTTTGCGGCGATCTTGTAGATGCTCCACCTCGTCGGCTTCGACGGTTCCGGTTCCTCGGCCATGCCACAGTATCGGCTGCAAGGTCAGTACCTTCAACCGGCAGGCAAAGCCCCGGCCCCTGCCAAACTCCTCGGAAACAAGAGCCGGGACCGCGTGAGCCGGAGAAGCCTCACGCCGGATCTCCCAACACCGCAGGTTGGGTCAGCAACCGGTACAGATTCCGGGATCCACGATCGGCGCGACTCCCAATGCTGCCGACTACATCGCCAACGCTATGAGGATGACCGAAGCCCATACGCCGAAAGCAATGTCAGCAGAGTCTAGTCGATCGCGCGTTGCAATAGGCGGATACAAAACTGTAGGCGAGATAGGGTCACATCTCTCTCCTGATCGATTCCGGCGAACCGAGGCTGTGCCGCTGGAAATGGCTTCGAGGTTCGACGGAATTAGCCCCTGCTTCGAAGCTAGAGTCCCGATAGGTCGCCGATAGAAAGATGATTCTTCTCCGAAAACTCCCTGACCAGGCCCTGTTACGTGGCTAGCGCCCGTCAACACTCCGGCGGCACGTAACTTGGCCGCGCCAATTGTTAGCGAGCGGCCCTTTTCTTTACGGGTCTGGACCAGGGACGCGTTCGGGTTCCGCTTGTCGAGGCTTGGTCGGACCGCCTACCTAGCCGGCGCTTGACTGATGCCGCTAGGGGCTTTTTGCCGGGCGTGCCGTTGGAGATTATCGCCCTTCGTGCCCCAGCCCACGCGGTACGTAGAGCTTAAATAACACGGTGCGCGTACGGACTTCTGTCCAGTCTACGATCGCACCGTGCCACCGCCTTGCTTAGAAGCATCGACGCGGCGTGTTCGCCGGTGACACGCGTGGCAAACAGAACATCCCGTCGTCATGACGAAGCCCGCGCCCACAACACGTTCAATCGGACCACCGCATTCCACACAATGTCCGCGTAGCTGCCACAGCAGGCGGCGTTGTTCTTCGATGCGCCTGTCGCCTTCCGCATCCTTGCGTAAGGCGTGAAGCGCATAGGAACCGCGATTTGCACGATCGACCATATCATCGCGTTCCCACCAACGACAGGGAGTTTATATTTGTACGGCTTTACATTGCGCCGCACAACCGAACTATGTGAGGCTCTAGAAAGCAGACTACGCGAGCCTCACGCTCAACGGGGCCAACATCGGTTGCAGTGGGGGCGTTCCGGATCAGCTATTCCCTCACTGCGCTCCCGCTGCACGGTAATGCTGGTGGGATTGCGGACCCTTGATCCGGACGCGGCACGGACCGGATCGGTAGGTGCTGTCGATCCGCTTCGAAACGATGCCTTCAGCGCCAAGTCGGCACGCATGGGCGAACACGGTCAGCCCATCTTCGACAATGTGTTCGTTCAGCAGGATGCCTGCCTTGGTGTTGCGCAGCAGCCGCGCCAGTGCAGCCTTCCGATCCAGGAATGGGAGATTGCGCAGATCCTCGCCGTCATGCACGTCGCTGGCCAGCGTCAAGAGCGCGTTTCCAAATTGGGCGTCAGCTGATTGGCATCCAGGTAAGGACGGAAGGTCGCTTTTTCGGTGCCGCAATCAGGGCAACGCCATCCCGACGGAATATCGGCGAATATCGTTCCGGCCGGGATGCTCTGCTGGGGCAGCCCTTGGGCTTCCTCATAGATGAAATAGCAGCCCCGGCACATGAAGCGGCGGTGGCCGTTGGCGGGTGCCTGCGCCGTAATCGGGATTTCGACGCCGCCGTTGATGCAGGGAATCTCGACGCTGTCGCCGGCCGCGACGGCGCCGCTTTCCCGGGTGACGAGGTATACGCCGAGGTCCTTGTGGCCGAACGCTGCGCGCAGCGAGCCTGGGATGTCGAGGTCGCGACGGCCGGTGTCGGGATTGACGTTGGTGGCGCCGCAGCGTCCGTTGCGCCGCTCAACCCGGAACGTCGCCTCGCCCATGCGCAGATTGCTGCCGATCCACTCGAACTCCTCCCAGGGCCGGGCACCGTCGATGTAGAAATTGGCTCGAAAGCGCAGCGGATTGATGTCGAAGCCCCATTGCTCGCTGAGGCTTTTCACCGTCGCGAGATTAATCATCGACAGCACGTTGTCCGGCTTGTCCATGAAATGCCCGCCGCGGGAGCGCACCAGCCGCGGCGCCGCCCGCAAGGTCGGGACCAGACGATGAAAATATTCCTCGACCTTGGCGCAGTCGTTTTCGTCGTCGAGGTTGGCTACGAGGATCTGCCGGTTGCCCTGGGTGATGGTGAATTGCATGGTGTCGAGGTCAAGATGCGTCTTCACCTGGGCCAGCACCTCATCGAGCATGAGCATCACGAACATGCCCTTCTTGTTCCACTTGGGCGCTTGCATATCGATCGGCGTATTGGGCCGCGCCAGCGCGAACACCCGGTCCGACGGAAACGGCCGGCCTGCGTCGAGAAATACGCTCGACAAGGGCTGCGCACTCAGGCCCTTGATCGGATAGCGGTAGATGCTGGTGACGACGGGCATGTCGGTGCCACTCCGCGAACTCGAATGTCGTGCCGACATTGCCCGAGGTTGCGGCCTTCCGCGTAGAGCCGGTGGCTGACGATTGCGGGGAACCAGATTTTCGAGCCCGCGCGCCCGGGCAAGTATGGCGCCGGGACGGGCCGGCGCAGCACGCGGCGCGTTAGTCCGGGGCGGTATCGCCTCCTCCAGCACCCCGGCGAGCCGCGCGATACCTTCCTCGATCTGCTTCGGCGTCAGCGCCGCATAGCCAAGGACCAGTCCGCGCCGCGACAAGATGGTGTCGCGCGAGTCATGGGCGCCGGCATTCGCCAGTGCATAGACCCCGACCCGCACGCGCCGCGCCAGCGCTTCCACGGTTGAGGCGTCGGGAAAATCCGGCGGCAACTGCCAGAAAATATGAAGCCCGCCGTCTCCGCCGCTCACCTCGACGAGGCCGAAATAGCGATGCAGCGCGGCCAGTAGGGAGTCGCGTCTCTCGCGATACTGAGGCCGGATGCGGGAAAGATGCGCCGCATAGCTGCCGCTGCGCATCATTTCCCCCAGCACCGCCTGGTCGAGCCATGGATTGCCGTTGTTGAGCAACGTCTTGGTGGCGCGTGTCGCGTCAGCGAGCTGCGGCGGCACCACCATGTAGCCGAGTCGCAGTCCGGCTCCGAGCGACTTCGAAAAGGTTCCCAGATAGATTGTGCAATCGGGCGCCATCGCGGCGATGGCCTGCAGTGGCGAACCCTCGTAGCGGAAATCGCAATCGTAATCGTCTTCCACGAGGTAGCAGCCATTGCGGCGCGCCCAGGCGATCAGGCGCTCGCGCCGCGGTACCGCCAAGGTGCGACCGGTCGGATATTGATGGGACGGCGTCACATAGGCGAGCGCGGCACGACGCGACGGCAAGCCGGCGACCGTGAGCCCGTGGTTGTCGACCGGCACGCTGATGATCTCGGCAGCGGCAGCCGCAAATCCGAATACCGCGCCCTGGTAGCCGGGATTCTCCACGACCGCGAGTGTGCCGGGCCCAAGGAACAGCCGCGCCGCGATGTTGATGCCTTCCTGAATGCCGCTCACGACGATTATGCGGCTCGCCTCCGCCACGATGCCGCGCGTCATCGCGAGATGACCGGCGATGGCGGTCCGCAGTGCGATCGATCCTGCCGGGTCGCCATATTGCGATAACCCGACCGCGCCACCATGCGACAGGCAATCCTGCAACTGCCGTCGCCAAGTCTTTATTGGAAACAGGCCCGCGTTCGGGCGTCCGGGGAAAAAATCGAACGACAGTCGGTTGCGGCTGCGATTGACGAGATCCTGGCAGCGCGGCGGCGGCGGCATCGGCATCTCGACGCTGTCGTCGCCGTCGTCGTGATGAAGTCTCGGCGCGGCGGCGGCCGGCACCGCCATGCCGTCGGGAAGGCATGCCGCGACGGCGACACACGATGCCGGGCGGGCCTCCACATAGCCCTCGCTGCATAGCTCTTCATAGGCGCGAACGACAGTGTTGCGCGACACGCCAAGCTGTTCGGACAACCGCCGCGACGACGGCAGTTTCGTCCCGCGCGCGATCCGGCCACGTGTGATGGCGTCGCGCAGCTGGCCGACCAACTGGGATGTCAGCGATCGATCGGTGGACGGATCGAGGATCAGGGGTATCTGCATCGGCGTACCCTGGGGACGTCATCCGGTGGGAGCGATTGCGAAGTCGCGACGCATAGGGCGAAGCAAGCCTTACGCCGCGCGACCGGCCGAATCGGCCGGTCCGCTTTCGAGCGCTCTGACGACGTTGTTTTCAAAAGGAAATTTTAGTTCATGCAGCACTGGTCCGCTGCCGCAATCGAAAAACTGGCTCCCTCGAAACGGAAGCATCTGGACTCATCGCGTCCGCAGCCGCGGCGCCGGTGCATAGACATGATGCACCACGCGCGCATAAGCCGGCCGACCGGTTCATCTTCTAGGCAACTCAACGCGATAAGCGAGTGACGACGACGCGATTTCTGGAGCCCCGCTATTTTTTCGCGGCGGCTCTCGGACGTGGAGCGAATGCCAGGCAGGCTGGGAATGATCGCGGGCATAGTAGCGCCTGCTGGCCGGAGCCACACGCATCCGCACCGCGACTGCAACCTGTCGATGAGGACATGACATGAAAATCGCACCACGATTCTGGCTTGGTGTCCTGGCGGCACCGCTTCTGTTGCTCGCCGTGGCCGCGCATGACGCCCGCGCTCAAGACACCATCAAGGTCGGCATCCTACATTCGCTGTCGGGCACGATGGCGATCAGCGAGAGCATTCTGAAGGATCTCATGTTGATGCAGATCGCAGAGCAGAACGCCAAGGGCGGCCTGCTGGGCAAGAAGATCGAGCCTGTCGTCGTCGATCCCGCCTCCGACTGGCCGCTGTTCGCTGAGAAGTCGCGCGAATTGATTAGCAGGGACAAGGTTGCGGCCGTGTTCGGCTGCTGGACGTCCGTTTCGCGTAAGTCCGTGTTGCCAGTGTTCGAGGAACTCAACGGCCTGCTGTTCTATCCGCTGGAATATGAAGGAGAGGAGTCGTCCTACAACATCTTCTATGGCAGTTCGGTCCCCGACAACAAGGCGATTCCGGCAGTCGAATACCTGATGAGCAAGGACGGCGGCCTGGTGAAGCGCTGGGTGCTGGAAGGGACCGACTACGTCTATCCGCGCACCAGCAACAAGATCATCCGTGCCTTCCTCAAGTCGAAGGGGGTGGCGGATGAGGACATCATGGAGAACTATACGCCGTTCGGGTTTGCTGACTGGCAGACCGAAGTTGCAGCGATCAAGAAGTTTGGCGGCGGCGGCAAGCGCACCGCGGTGATCTCCACCATCAATGGCGATGCCAACGTGCCGTTCTACAAGGAGCTCGGCAATCAGGGCGTCAAGGCGAAGGATATTCCCGTGATCGCCTTCTCGGTCGGCGAAGAGGAACTTGCCGGTATCGACACCAAGCCACTAGTCGGCCATCTCGCGGGCTGGAGTTACTTTCAGTCGGTCAATACGCCGGAGAACAAGGAGTTTATCGCCAAGTGGCACAGCTACACCAAGAATCCCAACCGCGTGACCAATGACCCAATGGAATCGGCCTATATCCTGTTCCACATGTGGGTGCAGGCGGTCGAGCAGGCGGGTACCACCAACGTCGACGCGGTGCGGCAGGCTATGATCGGGCAGAAGGTGAAATCGCCGTCCGGCGTCGAAGTCGTCATGCTGAGCAATCACCACATGGCGAAGCCCGTGATGATCGGCGAGGTGCAGGCCAACGGCCAGTTCACTATCGTGTACCAGAGCAAGCCGCTGCCGCCGAAGGCTTGGAGCCCCTATGTGGAGGCCAACAAAGGCAAGGTCGCGGATTGGTCGTACCCGTGGGTGTGCGGCGGATGTACGAGCCCGAAATATAATTGATCACCGCCTCGGCTGTGGCCGACCGGCGCGGTCGGCCACAGCGCGGAGCGAACTTTCCCTTCAGCCTTCAAGCATCGTTGCAAGCGATCCGGCGCACTGATGAGCTCGGGCGAGACCTCCAGGCGCACCGAATTACGAGGCCGAGAGCCGCGCTTGCGGAGATGCGCATCCGATAGATGACCAGGTCAAATGCCCCAAGTGGCACACAGTTCTCTTATTTCTGGCCCAAATCTTGACTGCGAGGGAAGTGGAGCAAAATAAGGTCCGCATAGGCGATAAAGTGGGTAAGCCTTCTAATGCCCCCTTTGCGACCATTCAGCGGTCCATTTTGAGCCACCCAGGGGGCGCACCACGCAACTAACGGCAGTCCAGCTAAATCTTTGCACCATGGATACCTGATTTCTCGCGCTCACCGCGCTCGGGATCGTGTACGGCGACATCGGCACCAGCCCTCTCTACACATTCTCGGTCGCGCTCAAAGCAACCAGCCATTCCGAGCCGACGCCGGGGGACGTGCTCGGGATCGTGTCGCTGACCTTCTGGTTGCTGCTGCTGATGGTGCTAAAATATGTCGTCTTCGTTCTGCGTGCCGACAACGATGGCGAGGGCGGCATTCTAGCCCTGCTGGCCCTGGTGGCGACTGACAAGATCGCCGACGGCGCACGGATTTCGGTGCTCGTGCTGCTGGGCGTGATGGGCGCAGCTCTGCTCTATGGCGACGGCGTCATCACGCCGGCAATCTCGGTTCTTTCGGCCATGGAGGGGCTTAAGCTCGTGGCGCCATCATTCTCGGGCTTGATCGTGCCGGTCACGCTCGCGATCTTGGTTGCCTTGTTCGCCATTCAGTGTCGGGGGACTGCGAGCATTGGCCGATTGTTCGGGCCGGTCATGGTCGTCTGGTTCGTCGCTATCGCGGTGCTTGGCATGGTCAATATTTGGAAAGCGCCGGCCATCGCGGAGTCGCTCAATCCGCTGGAGGCGGCGCGCTTCCTGACGACCGATCCCGCCCTCTCGGTCGCGGTCATCGGCGCGGTGTTCCTGGCGCTCACCGGCGGCGAGGCGCTCTACGCCGACATGGGCCACGTCGGCGCCATGGCAATCCGACGGGCATGGTTCGGCTTGGTCCTGCCGGCGCTGCTGCTGTGTTATTTCGGCCAGGGCGCGTTGGTGTTAATCGATCCGACGGTGATCGAAAATCCGTTCTACAGCATGGCACCCCGCTGGGTGCTCGTGCCGATGATCGCACTAGCGGCAATTGCCACTATTATCTCGTCGCAGTCGCTCATATCCGGCGTGTTCTCGCTCACCCGCCAAGCGATGGAAATGGGTCTCTGCCCGCGCGCCCGGATCGTGCCGACCTCGAGCGACGAAGCCGGCCAAATCTACGTGCCT
>JASHYD010000559.1 GCA_030043175.1 Xanthobacteraceae bacterium
CAGAAATCAAGTTATCGGCGATGTGACATCGTACCGTTCCGGCGACGAAGTCGGCACGGATCGCGTCAATCGGTACATTTCTGATGGCGACGTCGCGCTGGCGAGCCTTGCGGGAGGCCTCAAAGCTATGTCCGGCGCTAACTCGGGCCTGGCGTGAGAACCGTTGCATCCGCCTGGCACCGCCCCTTTTCAGCGCCTGAGAAGGTCAGAGCAGCTCTGCTCGGCTCCCCGACCGGGTCGCCGGGTCGATGGTTTAATCGAGGCGGCAATGGCTCATATTTTCAATCACCGCAACGAGTAACGGCTTCATTTGCGTACCTCCGAGGGTTCGCGCTGCCGCAACTCCATGAGTTCGAGCGCGACCGGTGGGCCGAGTTCATCGGGCTGTGCGTCGAAGCACGCCACCACTTTTTGATCGCAGAGGCCCGCCAAACGACAAGGCCAGCGATCTTTGCCCATGCGAGTCAAAGCGGTATTTGCCCGATGAATTATGCACTCGGCTCGTACTCAACCGCACTTGTTTTACGCCAGTAAGTTGATGAGTTAGCTCCATCAGCCCCAACTCGCGACCTCTGCTCAGCAGCATCCTGTTCGCCTCTCCACCCGATCCACGTTCGGCGCAAGAGAGAAGCTAGCAGATCACCTTGCGACTGTCCGTTATTGTCCCGATCCTGGCGACTTGAGCGTTCCCGCAAATCGGCAGCTACTTGGGGTACACCGGACGTGCTGCCGATGTAGTCGAAAAGGGCTGCCGTTGATCAAGCGCGACACTTGCCCTCGATGACCGAACCATCACTGGTTTATCTTCACTCGCGCGCGCTCTCTCTCCCTCTCTCTGCGCACCGAAAAGCAAAGACCAAGCGGCCTGAGCGCGCTCGAAGCGCTGGCGATAATTGCACGAGACACACAATTAGATTGGCTCGCGCAGCGCATTTGCGGCAAAAATTCGCACAGAGTGTCGGGGCGGCGCCGGCTCAATCGTCTTCGAATCAAAGACAGAGAGGAGGCTTGTATGTCGAAGCTGGAAGTTGTTTTGACGGGGCGGGTGTTCTTGGAATCGCCCCGATGGAGTGACGGCTGCCTGTGGGTGTCCGACTGGGGCGCGCATGAAGTATTGCGGATCGCCCCGGACGGCCAGGCCGAGGTGGCGGCCCGCACGAACTCGTTTCCGATGTGCATCGAACATCTGCCAGACGGTCGGCTGCTGATCGTCGATTCCTCGGAACTGCGCCTGGCGCGGCTCGAAGCGGATGGGACGCTCGCCACGCATGCCGACCTGAGTGCGCTTTCCTGCAGATCGGCCATCGGGAACGACATCGTAGTAGACGGCCGGGGGAACATTTACGTCAACGACGTGAATTTCGACTTTCCTGGCGGTGAGTTCCAGCCAGGTTGGGTGGCGCTGGTCACTCCGGACGCAGCGGTCCGCAAGGTCGCCGACGGCTTGGCTTTCCCGAACGGCATGGCGGTGACGCCTGACAATCGCACGCTGATCGTCGCCGAATCCTACGGCAAACGCCTGACGGCCTTCGACATCGCCGCGGATGGCAGCTTGGCTAACCGCCGCGTCTGGGCCGCGGTCGAGGGACCGCCGGACGGGATCTGTTTCGATGCGGAGAACTGCGTATGGTACGCCGACGTTGCGAACCGGCGCTGCGTGCGCGTTGCCGAGGGCGGCCAAGTGATGCAGACCGTGGAGACCGATCGTGGCGCCTTCTCTTGCGTTCTTGGCGGTCTTGAGCGAAGGACCCTATTCATCGTGGGTCAGGAATGGCGCGGCCCAGAGGGCATGGCCGATGGCGAGCCCACTGGCCAAGTGGTGGCCGCCGAAGCGCCTGCGCCAGCCGCCGGATGGCCGTGAAGGACATTAGTGGGCGGCCATCGCGGCTGGCCACTGTGTGTCGGGATCGGAGAGACGATCCAGAAAATCCAAAATGACGTCCAAGGCTATTGCTTCAAGGACGCCTGTACGAGGTGGCCGCAGTTTGTGCTTAACCGGGTCGATCAGGTCATCTGGAACGTGGATGACGATATCCAAACTTACTCCACTCTTCCCGCCGAGGGAGCGCGGGCCGTTCCGAAAAATAAAAGCAGATATGAATGGGCTGACCCCGTTAACAAGGAGAGCCGCACCGTTCAATGCCCATTCTTTCCTTTGCATAAGACGAGTCTGTGGCCTGGTTTGCTTGCACCACGATCATGGACGCGTAAGGAACCTCAAGTAGAACGCTGCGGACACTAAGACAATGCCAATGTTAACTATCAGCCGTTCCCAGAATCTTTTTCTGAAGAAAACGAGATCTACACCGACTATAACGCCTGCCATCGCCACCACGTAGAGTACCACAGCTATCCGTCTGTGCATTGACTTTAAAGGCTCTGTGAGAGGCCCGCCTCAGTTAGCGATCCTCCCCCATTCTTACGCGGCAACACACTTCCTATCCTCGCCCACCTCTGCCGACTTGCGCGTTGCACAAAGTGGGAGCGGCTAGCTTAACTAGCTGGGGTACTTCGAACGCGCCGGTCGTGTTATCGGCACAGTTGACCACGGGCTGGACGCGCCCAGTCCGCTCCGCGCCATGAGTGCGGGACCAGTAACCCTCAAGAAACACCAAGAGCAGCGAGAAGTCCAAACGGTCGAGTTTCGTGACATCAATATCGATTATTCGCCGAATTCAATATCCTGCATATCCAATTTAGTCTAGGACTCCGTTGCGCAATATGATGCCGCGACCTGGGGGCTTGCCGCCCGAGCGTCGGGCTGCTCGCTAACCGAACGGCCATGAAGCGTCAAGCAACCTGAAGCGCTACCGAAGATGTCGGGCGCACGCGACAAGTTGGAGTGGTTCATGCCATCACTGTTTGAATTCGCTGGCGGTGAAGAAGCGCTTCATCGTCTGGAGAGCGTATTCTATGCGAGCGTCCTCGCAGACCCGCTGTTGAAACCGCTGTTTGGAGGCGGCAAGCCCGAGCATGTCGATCGTCTGACCGCGTTTACAGCGGAGTCATTTGGCGGACCGGACCGGTTCAGCCGCGAGCTCGGGTTCACCCATTTGATTGCCGTCCACCGTGGACTCCATATTGGAGAAGAGCAGCGGGCGCGCTTCGTGGAGCTCTACATTGCGGCTTTGGACAAAGCCGGTATGCCTAACGACGAAGCGTTCCGCGAGGCTGTCCGCGAGCATGTCGAATTCGGCTCCCGCGTGGCGATGCAGAACTCGAACGCGGCGACCGATGCCGAGCTCCACCCACTGCGGGCGGTCCCGAAATGGACCTGGCCGGGCGACAAGTCGTGACTGCTGAGGAGCCTTGCGCTTGAGCCGGCGCTGCCTCGATCAGGCAGACGACCTGATCTGGAATAAGCACCCGCGGCAGCTTCCGCAGATAGTGCCAATCATCTTCATAGATGCCGCTCAGTATTACCCGCCGCCTCCGGCAATGCCATTGCCCCCTTCAGGCGATTCCAGCAACCGATGCCGCCGTCGTGCGAGCGGCATAGAACGCCTTGGCCGCCTCGACACCACGCGTATAGAGCTCATTCTAGACGAAACTTCCGTGAGTCACAGCTTCCTCCGTGTTGCTGGGGAACAGCGGTTGTGATGCGAACGTCCTTGTGGAGGTGGCCCTCGACCCGTTTGCTGACCTGAGTAACGGTGCTCGCCCCGCATATTCACATATTCAATCGCCGGAGTCCTTGGTCGTCGCCTTCCGGAGTTGCTTGAGCTTGCCACCGCCTCCATACAACCACCGTTCGCTTCTTCGCGCGGGAAAGGGCATGGCGAAGTAGGTCACGCACAGACGAGGAGTGCGCTTGTGATCGCCGTGCGCAAAAGAAACGGCAGGTCCGCATAGAGCGGCGCCACAAGCCACAGGGTTATGGTTACGAGAGCCCAGATGCCGATCCATGTCAGCACGGCCATTCGATGTCGTGACGGGGCAGGCACACCGGACGGGATGTCAAACCAAGCTTCCATCCCGGTAAGTTGTTCGCGCGTGGCACGCGGTGCCAGGGCCTCAGACGCGCCGCCAAGGCTCGCCGCTCAGGGGAGTTCTCCCAGGTGCGGAGGCTTTGCTCGTCGGCGAAGCGGTAAATGCCACCCCCCAACTCGTCGCCTCCTCTCCTGGCGCGTAGTCCGCATCGGTCGGGGGCATGAACGCTGTCGGGGAAACTTCTGCAACCGGCTTTTCCAGCAGCAGGGCCGTGCGCGCCAACGACAGGCGGGCAGTGATGGCGCCGTTGCCGCGCACGCCGTCGATCAAGCCGCGCACGACGGCGGCGGCCATCAGATAGCCCGTGGCGTGATCGAGCGCCTGGACGGGAAGTGGCACCGGCCGATCGGCCCGCTGCCACGCCATCCCGACCGCAGCGATGCCGACCGACATCTGCACGAGGCTGTCGAACCCCCGCCGCGCTCGCCATGGTCCCGACCAGCCATAGGCATTGAGTGTCACGTCGATCAGCCCTGGGCGTATCGCACGGCTGCGCGCGTCGTCATATCCAAGGGCCTCCAGAACACCTGGACGATAGCCATGGACCAGCACGTCGGCTTGCGCCAGCAGACGCTCGAACGTGTCGCGATCTGCGGCGGCATGAAGGTCGAGCCGCGCGCACTGCTTGCCAAGCGTGACCTCGGCGACGACGCCGGGCTCGTCCCATCCGGGCGGATCGATACGCAGCACGTCGGCGCCGCAACCGGCGAGGAAGCGCGTCGCAATCGGCCCGGCAAGGACCCGCGTGAGATCGAGCACCCTCAAGCCGTCCAGTGGCCGGTCGGGTGACGGCCGCCATGTTATCGGCTCGGCCGCAGTCGCCGTGAACGCGATTAGCGGCTCCGCCGCGACTGCGTTCCCCTGCGGGTGGTTGGCCCATTCCCGTGTGGTTCGCATCGCCGCGCACAGCCGCCGGCGCTGACGACCGCCTGCTCCAGTGCGTCCGCCGGCCAGGCCTCCACCGCACCGGCGACAGCGCCACGCTCTTCCTTGCAGCCGAGGACGCGCATCGTCGCCGCGCGGTGCCGCGGGGCGTTGGTATGGAGCCTGATCCAGCCATCGGCGGCACGATAGTCGCCGGCCATGGCGTCCCAGGCGGGCGGCACCTCCCAGCCCAGCGGCCGGAACGACCAGCCGAACCATAGGGATGCGAGCCGCCGGTCGACGGTGACGGCAGGCGCCGCGCTGAACAGACCAACGAGCTCCGATACGGCAAGCGACGCGGCGCCGATCGTAGCCGCCGCCAATTCGGTCACCGGGAAGACCGACGGAAGTGCGTCCGACCTTTCGAGGTGCAGCCCATCAAGGGAGGATACTGGCATCGAGCGTGTCCCAGATTGCGCTCACGAGTGATTGGGTCGTCGCACTGCCCGCCGGCAATGTCTCATTCGAAACATCCGCACGCATGGTTTGAGCCTCCTTGATCCGCGGCAGGAAACTCTGTTCCAACGGGTCGGGAGCATCAATCTTGATACATCGAATCAACATGGCTGAGTGGATGGATCGCCAGACGGCGCTGGCGACGCTCGGCGTACGGCAGCAGACGCTCTACGCTTACGTGAGCCGCGGCCGGATTGGGATGATGCCCGACCCTACCGATCCGCGCCGCAGCCTCTATCGGGCAGAAGACATCGCGAACCTGACAACGCGACGCGCCCGCGGGCGCACGACGACGCGCATCGCCGCGAGCACCATTGCCTGGGGCGAACCCGCGATCGCGACCGGCATTTCCACCATTCGCCACGGCCGGCTGATTTGCCGCGGCAAAGATGCGGCGGCATTGGCGGCTACGGCTACGTTGGAAGAGACCGCCGCGCTTCTCTGGCAGAGTGCCGAGCCCGTCGCGTTTCCGAGGGCTGCCGTTGACGTTGCCGACCCGTTCCGCGCTCTCGCCGCTCTTGTGGCAACGACGATGCTCGGCCGCAGCACCAGCCGCCTGCACCAGGACGCTGCGGTTGCAATCGGTCATCTCGCTGCGAGTTTCGGCATTGATGGGAAGCCCGAATTTTTGCACCAACGTGTCAGCGGGCGCTGGCGCCTGAGCGCCGACGCCGCGGAGCGCGTCCGCCAGGCGCTCGTGCTCATAGCCGACCACGAACTAAACGCCTCCACCTTCGCAGCGCGAGTGGCGGCATCGACGGGTGCATCCGTCGCTGCGAGCCTGCTGGCTGCGCTCGGCGCGCTTTCAGGCCCGCGCCATGGCGGCGCGGGCGCCGCGCTGCTGGCGCTGCTCGGCGAGGCGAGACGGATCGGCGCCACGGCGGCGGTCGCTGCGTGGCTTGCCCGCGGCCAGCAACTGCCCGGTTTCGGCCACCCGCTGCCTCCCATCCATCAAGGAGGTCGACACCATGTTCGAGGTCCTTTTCATCTACCCCAAGGTTGTTGCGCATTGCCCGGGAACTGCTCATCATTGCCGAGCGGATCGACGTGACCATTGGCGGGATCATGGGACTTCCTAAGCTCGCCGTAGCCATTTTGTTATGTGGCGTTCAAAATCGCCGATCTGTTGCGCCAGGCCACTGGCGGCCTCGAGCGTCACATAAATTGCGGCGCCACATAACTCATCCGGTTCCTCACGCGAGAGATTCGTTCCAGCTGGT
>JASHYD010000560.1 GCA_030043175.1 Xanthobacteraceae bacterium
CGCCTCGCGGGCCAACGCACTAAACAGATTAATTGGCAGCTGCCGCAAGCTCCGACTGTTCGAACGTCGCAAGACCGGAGAGCAGACTGGCGAGACTCGACGTCCGCAGAGAAATGAACGGCTTCGCGGCCTGCCGACATTGTCGCTTCAAGGTGCCCATCGCGTCATGACTTATGCGGTCGATGGGAAAGACAACATAATCAGCCCGGCTGATGAGGCCCGGCAGCAACGTCGTGCTGTGCTCGATGCCGCCATCATGATAGAGTAGGATGCCGCCGGCACGCTCCACGATAACTCTTAGCTGTGGGACTTGGTGAGCCCTCCCGCCGACGTAAAGCACCTGTGCGCCGCTGAGTTTGAGCGGGCGGGAATTATTATCTTCCGCCAGCCAGTCGTTGAGCTGGGCTTCGAGCGTCGGCAATTCGCGACGTAGCCCTTCGCACTCATCGCACAAGTCTCGCCGAGCACGTTCTGCTTGCGCAGCCGCGAGCGTTGTCGACTGAATTCGTCTTTCCAGTCGCTCGCGGCTTGTAATCTCCCGGCTGAGGCGGCGATCGAGATCGGTCAAGGCCTCCCTGGCGGCACGGGCGTCGCCGCTCGTATTTTCCTTAGAAGCTGGCGTTTGGGTAAGTGCCCGGCTTAGCGCTTCGTTGAGCATCTGGATCTTGCTATCGCGTTCGGTGAACCCATCGCGGAGCTGCAGCTGCTGCGCTTCCGCCTTCGCCGACAACGCGGCATTTTGTTCTTCCAGCTGGCATAGCCTGCGAATATCCGCCCGGTTCGCGGCACCCACCATGTGGGAAAGCATGTGCACATCGCCAAAGGCTTTTCGCATGATCGCGTCGGTTGCGGCGGGATGGCTGAGCACCGCCCAATAGGCACCCGGTATGTCGCCGCGGCTGAGCGCCTCTTTCCAAAGCTCGTGCAAAGCGTTTTCATCCTTGGCTTTGGCGAATTGCTTGATCGCCACGCCGCCTCGTGACGATGGTCGAGAGCCTTCTGGATAAATTTGCCGCCTCCCCGCTGCCTGCCAGCGAGTGTCACCCCCTGCTTGTGGAGGTCGTGGTCGCTGGCCCTCTCGGCGCCATGGACGCCGAGCTTGATCAACAGGCGGCGTATTTCTGGGTTCGAAAGGCAAGTACCGACAATCGAGCAATGGACGCTGTGATGCATGTCCCAGATCGCCGTGCGCCTTTTGCAGGGTGGCGGGATGAATTCAGCGCAGGACTGGTCTGGGCCGCGGACCTTCATCGGGATTGCGCTGTGCGAACCGGTCGGCGCTGCCGGCTGCAGGAGGTTCGAGAACAGAGTCGACAGTAAATCCGGAGTACGGGATGACATGAGTTCACGCTATATCTGTGCAGATATAGCGAATGTCGTACAGATTGGCGATCCTGAAAAGGGGCTGTTTTTCTTGTCTCATATCATAAAGAAAGGTGCTCTTCATTGGGCATCGGATCGCGCGTGCCGCCTGCCAATCCGCATCGCGCCGAATCTCGTGTTTTTCCAACTGGCACCCCTTTGGATTGCGTCCGCAATGTTGCGGCGACAACCCGTGCCGGCCCGACTTACCTCAACGGCGCGAACTGACGCGGCGTTCATTGGCGCCTACAAACAAGGCAATCGCCGCGAGCACGGGATCTGCGGTCTCGAAGAATGTCGATGTGAGGCTGTACTTGGGTACCGGAACGCTTGAAGATTACCGTAACTCCGCATCAAATGTTGAGGTTCGCTATCCCCCGACAATGCAGCGTATCGGCTAATTCCCAATATCGGTTAATATGGTCGACGGCGGAACGAGCGAGGACGGGAGATCCTGAGGACGGGACTATGATCACGAGACGTCACCTTCTGATTGGTACGGCTGTCGGCATTGCTGGAGCATCGATCACGCGCTGGTGGATCGCGCTGGCAGGGAGTGAGACCTTCGAGGTCACGCACACGGATGCTGAATGGCGCGAGCTCTTGACCCCAGATCAGTTTGCAGTGCTTCGCACGAGTGCGACCGAGCGCCCCTTTACTAGTCCGCTACTTCAGGAGAAGCGTCGTGGCAACTTCGCTTGCGCGGGCTGCGACCGCGACCTGTTCTCCTCGACAACAAAGTACAATAGCCGCACCGGATGGCCGAGCTTCTGGGCGCCGCTCGAGGGCGCTGTTGGAGCGACCAATGATACGAGCTTCGGCATGGTTCGAACCGCAGTTCACTGCAGCCGGTGTCGCGGCCATCTCGGTCATGTGTTCAATGACGGTCCCAAGCCGACGGGGCTGCGCTATTGCATCAATGGCGTGGCTCTCACATTCAAGCCAATCACTGTCTGAATCGGGAACGGAACATGGTTTTGTTTGCGCTGGCCTATCTCGGCGGTGTGCTGACCATCGTAAGCCCCTGCATCCTGCCGGTGCTGCTGTTTGTGTTTGCGAGCGCGGATCGTCCGTTCATTCGAAGCGGATTGCCGATGCTGATCGGGATCGCCGCGATAGCGGCCGTTGCCGGCGGGTGGGCCGTCGAGGCAAACCAGTACGGTCGCGCTGCCGCAATCCTGCTTTTGTGGCTTTTTGGAGTCGCCTGCGGGATGGATCAAGTATTCGCCGGAATGAGCGTTCGTCTCCCATGTCGGCGAGCGGCACTTGATCGATGGTGGGAGTCAGTCGCGACGGGGCTCAGCGAAAGTAGGGCAGCGTGAGCCGCCCGAAGCCCCTGGCTTTAGCCGTGGTGAGCACTCACCGAATGTACCCTCAAGCCGGGCGCGCGCCAGTGTGAATGATCGACCCGACGTGCTGGCCACGTAGCGCCGCAGTAAGCCGGCCCGGAACGAGTCCGTTCACGACCTGCACGCGTTCAATGTGGCGCGCGGTCGCCATGACCTCGAGGAGCGCGCGGTCGAACGGCAGCGTTCCCTGCAGCTTGGCGAGTTCGCCGACGCTCGTTTCCCGAAGCAAATGCGCCTGCTTCCCGTCGGGCCCATTGGGGTCGGTGGTGTACACTCCGTCCACGTCTTCCACGATCGTGAGGCCGGCAGCGCCCAGTGCGTCGGCGAGCAGAAACGCGCCGGCGTCGGCCCGGTGGAGCGGGATGCGTGAGGTCGGGAACTCATGATGGTGATACGGAGGAAAGGCGCTCCCCACGACCGCAGGGGCTGCGGAGAGGTGAATGGCGAGCTGATTCGCAATCGTTGGGTGCTCGATATAGGAGACGTCCTCCGGCGCGAGTAGGTATGCAAGGATATGGCCGTTCTGGCCAGCCTCGCTTGCGGCAAGCGGAGCAAGCGACCCGACTGGTAGTCCGAGATCGAGGCCAACGCTGTAAAGGTGGCGGGCCCGGACGCCGGCACCGGTCAGGATGAGAAGACGGTGCTCAGGCAGAAGCGTACGCAGCTCGTCCACGAGTGGGAGGATCGCCCGGTGGCCGCGATCCATGATTGAGCGGCCGCCAATCTTCACGACCTGCACCCAAGGGAGAAGCCGGATCGGGCGTCCGCCGGCGACGGGGCGGGTGAGATCGCTGTCGAGGAGAGTCTGGCGAGAGAGCGGCGAGGCGATGTGCTTTATCTGGTTAGTCTCAGCCATGGCGATGGTTCTCTTCAGCTTGCAGTGATGATGGTGCCGACGTGCTCGCCGGCGAGCGCGCGGGCCAGATTGCCAGGAACGAGGCCATTCACGATCTGCACTTCGCGGACGTAACGTGCCGATGCGAGAAGATCGAGCATCGAGAACTCGAGGATCGAATCCTGCAGCCCCCGGGTCTTCATCTCGGTCACCGAGATCTTGGGGATGAAGGTTGCGCCTTTTGAGGTCTTTGGGTTTGCGCTGTAGAGGCCATTTTCGTCCTTCACATAGATCATCGCCTTGCAGCCGAATTGCTCGGCAACAAGGAAGCATCCGGCGTCGGTGCGGTAGGGCGGGATCATGCCCTCGGGCGGCGGACGCATCCAGAGGCTATAGGGTGGCATGCCGCCGAAGATGACCGCGTTCACCTCGGCAAGGTAGAGCGGCACTGACGAGAGCCCCGCGCCGCTAACTGCGGAGATACCGTGCTTCGCAAGCAGCTGCCCCAGCATCGCTGCATTCTGATCGGCAACTGTGCCGCCAAGTTGCGAGAGTACGCCGGCTGGCAGGTGGAGCCCGGCCGCGATCGAGTAGAGATGCCGGGCCCGGGTGCCTGCTCCAGTTCCGATCAGGAGCTTGTGGACCTTGCGCGCAGAGACAATCTCGTCGACGAGCGGGTAGACCGCGGCGCGGCCACGGTCGATGATGCTTTGTCCGCCAATCTTGATCACGGTGGCATCAGGCAGTATGCGGAAGTCCGCCGCCGCGTCCACCGCAGCCACAAGCTGCGGATCGGTGAGCGAACGCTGCATGAGGAGCGCTTCAAGCTCCGCCGTCGTGTTTGCCATGCGGAAACTTCCTTTCGTTTTTCCAATGGGAGCCACGTGCGCCAACAACCACTCTCAACCCTGGCCTACGCACCAAGGCCGCCGCTCTCTCCCCCGGCCGCGACTTTCAGGAAACCGCCGGCAGCATTCAGTCAATTAGAGACTGTGATCAGGACTGCCAAGAGGCAAGTGGTGGACCAAGTCGCCCCGCCGTCGCCATCGTGCGGCCCGTCGCCGCGCCATCACTCCGGCGCCAGGCCCCCTTGCGAGCCATCGGACCATCGACCCTCGCCAATCCCGCCGAGACCCATCGGATGGGCGTGCGTGGTCGCAACCCACGTGCCGCGCCGCATCGACCTATGCAGACTTCGCACGATTGGCCACGGCGATGATCTTCTGGTTGATTGCCGCCTGTTTTCCAGGGGCTTTCCAGGCCGGGGCGTCTGTTCTTAGGAAATGCGTTCCCGTCGGCACCGCGGGTCTTGGCGACTGCCCACGCGTCGCTGGGCACACGAACGACCATGCGATGGGAGGATCGCGAATTGCGCACTACGGGGCGTGTGACTACAACAAAGCGCGCTCTCAAGGTCGCGCTCGTTTTAATCCGGCGGGTCCAATCCGAAGGCCAAATCCGATCCATTTGCATCAGGTCGCTGCCAAGCAGAAGGCCCGAACGAAGCTCATACATCTGTGTACGGCGTTGATCGCAGCCATCGTCGGCTCTCCGGATCCCGCGGCGGCCATTCCGCGCGGTGGGTTGCGCTTGAAAAACACAAGGTCGCTTGGAGAAGCAGGCACAGCATACTGCTGAGCTCCGGCGCGACGTGGCCGCGCCGCAGCCGCAGTCGTTGATAGTTCTGGCACAGAAAATGCTGCAAAGGAGCTCGTTTTACGACCAGCAATTCGCGTCGCATCCTCGCTACCTCGCAAATATCGACAGCTAGAGGGAACCCTTCCATGCATAGCCACAGGATGTTCGAAACTATCCCGTCGATGACCAGCTACTTGCTAGCCGGCGCAAGCGTCCTCGTTGCTGCACTCTTCGCCAGTCCGTCGTTCGCCGACAATGACGCAAGACCCGTGAAGGTCATGATCATAAACATGTTTGGCGGCGCCCCGTTTCCGTCCTCCGAAGCGTCGGCTTTCACCGGCAATCTCGGGTTGACCGAATCGATACCCGTTCGAGGTTTGTCGCCCGACTATCCCAACATTCTGTGCAACGCTGACGATGTATGCCAGATGGTCACGGGCGAGGGCCACGCGAACGTGGCCGCATCGACCATGGCCTTGATCCTCAGCGACAAGTTCGACTTGCGCCACACATACTTCCTGATCGCAGGCATTGCCGGGATCGATCCTCACGAGGGGACAACGGGCTCGGCGGCGTGGGCGCGTTATCTCATCGACTACGGCATTTCATGGGAGATCGACGCGCGTGAGATACCAGGAAGCGCGGCCGATCCGATCACCCCGGCGTGGCCCTATGGATACCTCGCAATCTCTCCCACCGATACCATGCAGCCTTGGAACTCGTTGCCCAGTATCCCCACCCCTTATCACAGCGAGATGTATCAGTTGAACGATGCACTGCTGCAGAAGATCCTGTCGTTGACCAGCAAGGTGGATCTCACGATCAACGACAATGCGACGGCCCAGGCCTATCGCGACCACTATGCCGAAGCGAAGGCTAAGGCGCCGCCCAGTGTCATTCAGTGCGATACGACGGCGGGCGACACCTGGTTTCACGGCATCCAACTGGGCGAGCGGGCCTCGGCATGGACTACGCTGTGGACGGGAGGCAAAGGGACCTATTGCACCACGCAACAGGAGGACAATGCCACGTACATGGCCCTGACCCGCGGGGCCATCTCCGGGTTGGTAGATCTCAACCGCGTTGCCGTGCTGCGGACCGCATCGAACTTTGACCGTCCCTACCCCGGTGAGTCGGCCTGGCACTCGCTCTGCGGTTGTGGTCCTGAGGGGAGCTCGGGCGGTTTCGTGCCCGCCATAAGCAATCTATGGGCGGCTTCCGCGCCGTTTATTAAGGATGTCGTCGCCCAGTGGGAAAAGTGGAAGAACGGCGTCCCGAAGTAAAAGGAGCCTTTGCCAGTCGAAATCGGGTAGCAAAGCCGGCGGCCGCCATTCATTTTGAGGGTGGGCGTGCCCGGCGCGACATCTTTGAAGTTCGGTCAGTCAAGATTTGGGCCAAAACTTTGACTGGACACCAATGCATGGCCGCTGTTGGCCCGTCGCGACGGGCGACGCTTTGACGGCCAGCCGTTGCTTTTCGGGGTGTTGCCAGACGTGAAGCCATTTTCGACAGCCAATGATCTGTACCGATGTTGAATTGACTGGGCACCCCGAGTTTCGCTGAGCGGTGTGAAGTCCTTCGTTCATGAG
>JASHYD010000561.1 GCA_030043175.1 Xanthobacteraceae bacterium
CTCAGGAACCGGGCGTCTCACCGCCTGTGTCGCCGCCTCAGTCGCCTGCACCGCCGCCACCAGGCGAAACTCCACCGCCCCCGCCAGGCGCAACTCCACCGCCGGCCCCCGGGCCTGGAACGAATCTGCCCACCATTTCGGTGCAGACCTCACGGCCAAAGCCAAAGCCTGCGACCGGTCGCCCCGCACCGACAACCCAGACCACTCAGCCCGCACCCCCGGCGCCCGCTGCACCAGCGCCCTACGAGACCGGCGCTCCCAACGTCGGTGGCGGGCCCGCGGCGCCGCCGCAAATGGCGAGCCAGATGACCGTCTCCGGGGCGGATATCAACGCGCGTCCAATAACGCGTCCCGGGGAAGTCGTTGAAGCGGCGCCCGGCCTGATCGCGATCGAGCATGCCGACGCCGGCAAGGCCAATCAATATTACCTGCGCGGCTGGAATCTCGATCACGGCACCGATCTCGCCACGTTCGTGGATGACGTGCCGATCAATCTCGTGTCCAATGTGCATGGCGAGGGGTATACCGACCTCAATTGGCTCATTCCGGAAGCCGTCGGCGGTGTGGATATTCGCAAAGGTCCCTATTTCGCCGACGTGGGAGACTTCGAGAACTCCGGCAACCTCCACGTCAACCTGCGGGACACCGTCGAGCAGCCCATCGAAGGGGTGACGGCCGGCAGCTTCGGCTACGTGAGAACCTTCGGTCTCGGCTCGACCAAGCTCGGCGACGGCAACCTGCTCTATGCCGGCTCGTTCACCAGCTACAATGGTCCGTGGACCTCGTCCGATGACATGCGCAACTTCAGCGGCATCCTTCGCTACAGTCAGGGCACTGCGACGGACGGCTTTTCGATCACTGGACAGGCCTTTTCCAACAGCTGGTTCTCTGCCGATCAGGTGGCGCTGCGCGCGATTTCCACCGGCACAATCCCTCTCAACGGCGAACTCGACCCGACCGACGGCGGCGACGCCAGCCGCTATTCGCTGTCGGCCAGGATGGCGCAATCGGACAACAACGGATCGTGGAAGGCCAATGCCTACGTGGTCAAATGGACCCAGGACCTCTATAACAACTTCAGCTATGAGACCGTCGACCCGGTCAACCGCGACCAGTTCCGTCAGCATGAGGATCGCTTCTACACCGGCGGCGGCGTATCACGCACCGTCGACAGCACGCTGGGCAACTTGCCGATCGAAACCACGTTCGGCGCGCAAACCCGCTACGACGACGTCACCAACTCGATCAGCAATGTAAACCAGCGCCAGTTCCTGTCGAACGTCCTCGACGACCACTTCAGCGAGGTTGATGCTGCGATCTATGCCCAGAGCACCGTGCGTTGGACCGATTGGTTCAAAACCACCGCCGGTTGGCGCGGCGATCTCTACGAAGCATCGGTCGATGCAACCCTGCAGCCGGCAAACTCGGGGAATAAAGCCACTGCGATCGGCAGCCCAAAAGCCACCGCGGTGTTCGGTCCGTTCTACAAGACCGAGTTGTTCCTCGGCGCCGCTATGGGCTATCACACCGACGACGCGCGCGGCACGACGATAACCCAAACGCCCGGCGACCCGACGACGCCGCAGCTTCCGAACCCGTTGGTCGTGCGCTCGGACGCCGCGGAGATCGGCATTCGCACCAAGGCAGTGCCTAATCTCGACAGTTCGATCAGTGCCTTCTATATCCACCAGGATTCCGAGCTGTTCTTCAATGGTGACATCGGTACCACCGTGCCAGGGCCGCCCAGTATGCGCACCGGCATCGAGATTACCAATGATTACCGTCCGTTCTCCTGGCTCCATATCGATGCCAATCTCGCTCTCTCGCGTGCCCGGTTCCTCGGCTTCGATGAGACCCAAAACGCCTTCTACCAATCCCTCGCCGGCTATCCGCAGGCCCAGATCGGCAACGCCCCCGGCAACTTCGTCTACAATGCGCCCTGGATGGTCGCCTCGGCCGGGATCACGCTCGGCGAGAAGACAGGCTGGTTCAGTTCGCTGCGTTGGCGCTACTTCAGCTCGCGGCCGCTCACCGAGGACGGCACGTTCCAGTCGCCGCCGTTCAACGAAATCAATGGCACCATTGGCTACCGGTTCGAGAACGGCTGGCGCATCCAGCTCGACGCGCTCAACATGCTGAACTCGTCGACCGACCAGGCGACTTATGCCTACAACACTCTCCTCTATACTGATGCCCTGTTTGCCCAGTGCAATCCCAAGAATGGCGCGCCCAGTACCGTGCCGGCGGCAGTTTGCGCGGCCGGCGTAATGGACTATGTGCTGCATCCGCTGGAGCCGCTCGCTTTTCGGCTCACGTTCGCCGGACCGATCGAAACGCTCAACGTGCCTGCAATGGCGGACGAACTCAGGCACGCCATTCCGGAGTACCGACCACCGCCGGCCAATTACGATTGGACCGGGCTCCATGTCGGCGCTCACGTCGATCACACCGCGTCCAATACCAGCAGCAGCGCCATCAACACCGCGACCGGGACCGCAGTCGCTCCCGGGGACCTCAGTCTGACGGACTGGCATTACGGCATTCAAATCGGCTACGACTACATGTTCCCGTCGCGCGTGGTGCTTGGCTTTGAGGGCGACGTTGATTCCGGGGCGAGAAAGGCGACAACGATCACCGATGCTACCGGCACGAGTTCGATCGAAAGCAATGTGTTCG
>JASHYD010000051.1 GCA_030043175.1 Xanthobacteraceae bacterium
AGGGTTTGGTTTCGCGGCCATCCGGGACGACGAACTTGCTGCCGAAGCGTCGGGGGTGCCGACCCTCAGGCTCAAGCTCATTGCCACCGCGCTTTCAGGCGCTCTGATGGGCATGGCCGGCGCGCCGTTCCCGTACTATATCGGCTACCTGCAACCGTCCTCCGCCTTCGGGCTCGAGTACGCAGTCAATTCGATCGCGATGCCGATGATCGGCGGCACCACCAGTTGGGTCGGCCCGCTGATCGGAGCGGTGCTCGTCGGTCAATTGCAGCAGGAGCTGACGGTAAGGATCTCTTCGGCCGTCAACCTCCTAATCGTCGGCCTACTGCTGGTCGCATTCGTGATCATCGCGCCGAACGGCCTGATCGGGTTGTGGCGGCGCTCATCTGCGAAGAAATAGCTCATGGCGGCACCACTCCTTGAAGCGGAGAGGATCTCCAAGCGGTTCGGCGGCTTCCTTGCGCTCGATGAGATCGATCTCTCGGTGACGGCCGGCGAACGCGTCGGCCTGATCGGCCCCAACGGCTCCGGCAAGAGCACGCTGGTGAACTGCCTGTGCGGCGCCCTCGTCAACGAAGCCGGCACGGTGCGGTTCGAAGGGCGCGACCTCACCGGACTCGCCGCCCACCAGCGTACGCGGCTCGGCATGGCCCGCAGCTTCCAGCTGCCCCGCCCTTTTACCAGTATGACGATTGCCGACAATCTCAAGGTGCCGCTGCTCTACACTATTGATGGGCGTCGCAAGCCGCCGACCGAATCTGAGATCGGGACGCGCTGCGAGGAGCTGTTGGCCCTCGTTGGGCTCGCTGACCGCGCGTGGCAGCTGCCGCGCGATCTCACACAGGTGGACATGCGCAAGCTGGAGCTTGCCCGTGCCATGGCGACGCAGCCCAAGCTCCTGATCGCCGACGAAGCAATGGCGGGCCTCTCCAACTCCGAAGTCAACGACATCGTAGCGCTGCTGATCCGGCTTAATGAGCGCGGCATCACGGTGATCCTGATCGAACATATCATGCGTGCGGTGATGAGCTTCTCCCACCGTCTGGTGGTGCTGGTCTCAGGCAAGAAAATTGCCGACGGCCGCCCCGACGATGTGATGCGCGATGCGCAGGTCGAGAGGGCGTATCTTGGTCAATAGCCTCACCATTGCGGGTGTCGATGCCGGCTACGGCGCCGTGCGCGTACTTGAGGGCGTGTCCGTCAAGGTGGGCGGCGGCGAGACGGTGGTGCTCCTCGGCACCAACGGCAACGGCAAGAGCACGCTCATGAAGTGCATCATGGGCATCGTGCGCCCGAGCGCCGGCACGGTCACTGCCGAGATTGACGGCGAGCGATATGATCTCGTTGGCCGCGGCACCGAGAATATTGTCGATCTCGGCATTGCGCTGGTCCCGGAGGGCCGCCGGCTGTTCCCGCGCCTCACCGTCGAGGAGAATCTCCTGCTTGGCGCTTTCCGGCCCAAAGCGCGCGCCCAGATCAAGGCCAACATGGATTTCTGCTTTTCGGCGTTTCCCAGGTTGGCCGAGCGCCGGCGCCAGCTCGCCGGCTCGATGAGCGGCGGCGAGCAGCAGATGCTGGCCCTCGGCCGCGCCCTGATGCTGGCCCCGCGCATCCTTCTGATCGATGAACCCTCCGTCGGCCTCGCCCCGGTGCTGGTCAGCCGCACCATCGACGCCATCCGGGAGCTCAAGCAGCAATACCAGCTCACGGTGCTGATGGCCGAGCAGAACTTCCCGCAGGCCTTGCGCATTGCCGACCGCGGCTACGTCATCGTCCACGGCAAGATCGCCTTCGAGGGCAAATCGGCCGAGGAACTCAACAACAACGATTTGATCCGCAAGTTTTATCTAGGGTTGTGATGGACCCTGAACCGAGCACCGCGACTCGTGTCATCGCGGCCGCGCTTGGCGTGGAAATGCCGTGATTTCGCCAAGTTACGATCGGGCCGGGCCAACGGGGTCCCGCCGATGGCCGGGCCCGATGGCGGCCGGCCCCGGCGGCTTCGATGCGGGCTACGGGCGTCTTGCGCTGATCACTTCGCCTTCCCAAACGGATAGATCACGTTGCCGGATTTGTATTCGGCCGGCGTGACGACGGTCTGGGTATTCATGGTGCGGAACTGCTCGAGGTCGTTGCTCTTGACGCCGTGGAACTGGATTTGCAGCATCCGCGGCTGCGCCCATTCGCCGTCCCTGCCGAACTTTACGTCGCCCAGCACGGTCTTGAACGTGTTCGCGCGGATGTAGTCGGCGAGCTTCTTGTCGTCGAGGCTCTTTGTTCCTTCGATCGCCTGCTGCAGCACCTGAAGCTGCGCATAGCCCCATGGCGCCATGTAATAGCCGAGCGCATCGACCCCCTCTGCCTGGGCCCGCGCCTGGTATTTCTTGAGCAGTGCCTCGACGCCGGGGAACTGCATCTTCGGTACCGGCAGCCACATGTCGTAATTAACGAAGCCGTTGAGCATCGGGCCGAGTTGCGCCTTTAAGGCAGTGGCTTGCAGACCTACCATGGCGCCGCCGATCATCTTCGGCTTGAAGCCGATTTCATTGACGGACTTCACTATGCCAACCGAATCGGGCGGGTAAGAGCACACCACCACGAGGTCGGGATTGGTGGCCGCGATCGCGCGTACGATCGGAGAGAAATCGGTGGTCGAGGGCGGATAGGTCTTGTCATAGACGATCTTGAGCTTCGCCTTTCCGGCGTTCTCGCGGGCGCCGTCGGCGGCATTGCGCGAGAATTCCTGGTCCGCCGCGACGATCGCGACCGTTTGCGGCTTCGGATTCTGTGCCATCGCGGCTTCAAAGAAGCCCTCGGTGAACGAGGCCTTGGGATTGGGACCGGACGGGATCATGGCGAAGTAGTTCGGATATTTGAACTCGCTGTTCACGGCGAGTCCCAGCAGCGTGATGAATACCTTGTTGCGTTGGATGACGATCGGCATTGCCGGCGCCATCTGCGCCGTCGCATAGGGGCCGATAATGAGGTCCACCTTGTCGACGTCGAGCAGCTTGGTGTAGATGCCCGGCACCGTCGAGGGATTGCTCTGGTCATCGTAGTACACCAGCTTGACGGGGCGGCCCAGCAGCCCGCCCTTTGCGTTGACGTCCTCTTCCCAGATTTTCTGGGCGATGAGTGCGGACTTGCCGTTGGCGGCAAGACCCCCTGTCATCGCCATGCTGAAGCCGATCTTGATCGGCGTGCCCGATTGCGCCGCGGCGCCGCCGGCAAGGCCCGCGACTGCCGTTACGACGGCGATGGCCGCAAGAGCGGATTCGAGCTTAGAGAGCATGTCGTCTCCTCCCGTTGGGATTGTTCGCAATGGCGCTGTGTTGATGGCATTTTAGAACCATTCGAAAGCCATGCGCCAGTGGCGCGGCTTCAAGGCCGGTCGATGCCCCTCCTTATCCGAGGGTTGTACACGGCCAGGCGAGCTCGCGGCCCCCCTGCTTGCGGGCCGGAGAGAGGGGGGCCTCTCCCAAGGCCAGATTCGCGCGAACTCAGACTCGCGACGGGCGCAAATTCCGGCCTCTCATCGCAGCGGAAGATGAGACAGAGGCTATCCAAGATGCGATTTCCATGCTCGCTATCTTGCCTCGATCTCGAGAAAACATCGGTCGGTCACGAGCTTGCGCCCAACAAGGAACAACGAAGTGGGACAGAGTCCCGAGACTAAGTATTATCCTAAATTCGTGGGTTGGCGTGGATTCCGCTTGAGGCCGCTTTCAATCGCAACTGACAGCTTCTGCGGATTGAGCTGTCGCGGCGAGTCATTCGTGCGCGACGATACTTTTTCAGCGCTTGGCTGAGAATGCGGTACCAGCGTTCGAGCTGGTCGACTGCTCCACGGTTTTTTCGTAGAACAACCGCCAATGCGGGGACCTGGCGAGTGATGTTTGCCATCGCCGCCGGTGATGTTGAGGCGCCTCTTGCGCCTTGCTCATCTGATCGAATTGAAATCGACGCCCGGAAAGGGCTCGCACTTTCCCTCGCCGTGCCAACGGTTCACATCGTTTTGGGCGCAAGCGGATCGCGATCATTGAGTAGGTCGAGAACGCGGCCAAGCGCTTGCTATTGACTTGCGAACGCGAAGCCACTGGAAATTCCGCAAATGCGCCTCAAACTGCATCGATTGCGGAGGCAGGCGTGGCATCGCCGCCTTCCACCACCACCGTCTCCACCTCGCCCGCCCCATTGCGACGGAACGCCGCGGCTTCTTCGTATTCGGGGGATTGGAAGCATGCGACGCCCCGCTCGAACGAGTCGAATTCAACCACCACGAAGCGATGGAATCTCTCCGGGCCTTCCATGATCTGGAAGCGGCCGCCGCGGGCGAGTACGCGGCCGCCATATTTGGCGAAGATGGCTGGGATGCGATCGGTGTACTTCTTGTACTCGGCTGCATCGACGATGCGTGAACGTGCGACCCAATATGCGGGCATTTGCCCTCCCCAAATCGTGTGCGCCAACTCGAGCCCCTTTTCTGCCTCCCGGCATGCGGGGGAGGGCAGGGAGGGGCGAGGAAGTTTAGGCGCAGCGGGGCTGTTCGGCAAAATTCGAATGGGGATTTGTGTTAATGACAGGCTCAGCGCAAACGCGGGATCCAAATCCTTGAGGAGACGTCCCATGCCGCTTGAACATTTGCAGCATTTTCTGATCCAGACCGAGGATCTCGAAAAGACCAAGGACTGGTACGTGGATGTGCTCGGAATGCGGGCCGGGCCGCATCCGGACTTCAAATTTCCGGTGTATTGGCTCTATCTCGGAGATAATGACGTGCTCCACGTCACACAGGGCGGCGGCAAGGTGTCAGAGAACCGCTTGAAATATCTCGGCCAGCAGTCGACCGCGACTGCCGGTTCGGGAGTCGTCGATCATGTGGCGTTTCGCGCCACGGGCCTCATCGACATGATCGAACATCTCACCCACAAGGGGATCGATTTCAAGGAGCGCCGCGTCAACAATCAGGGCCTCTACCAGCTGTTTCTCATCGATCCCAACGGCGTCAAGATCGAGCTCAATTTCGAAGCCGCCGAAGCGGATGGCCGCGAGCCGGAACTGATGGCGACGGCGCTACAAGCGTAACGTGGGCGAAAGCAAAGCGAGCCGACCCAGTTCCAATCTCTACGCGCCTGCGCGAGCGGGGAGGGGAGGGTGGAAAGGGAGG
>JASHYD010000562.1 GCA_030043175.1 Xanthobacteraceae bacterium
AGCGGCGCAGTGTCGCTGCGGCTGTGTCTGACGAGCCGGTCGAGCGTCGTCTCAAGAGAGTTGTTCGCGCCAGAGATCGCGGACCGCCAGCATCGGCCCGAAGTCCCACGCCGCAATCGCTTGCACGTCTTCGCGCCGAACCGTGCAGCAGGCGCATCAGCTTGTTCAAGTCGAGATGCGCTGCCAGCAAATCGCGCCACCCAAGATTGAGAACAGTGCGGTGGCGCGTCTTGCCGTACTCCCGATAGGCTTCGACCACACGCACGTATTCGTGCTTGACCGTCCTTGCCGCCGGCCGCCCGAAGCGCCATCCGTACGGCGGCGGGCGGCCAGCAAGCCTAGGGTTGGCAAGTCATCCCCCGCGAGGTCTTAAGCCAAAGGAAGGCGCTATAGGGGGTGGACCCGGGCACAAAGTTCCCTGCGGCTGAGGGCTTAAAACGTTGCGTTAGATCGACGATGGCCGAAAGCCGCACTCTAGAGCGGCCTACCGTTCATATCGCAACCAAAAGTTCGGTGGACGCAGTCAATCGGGGCATCAACCGGAGCATCATTTGAATCATGCACGCAGGACGCTAACGCGAGAATTGACGCGATGGTGAGCAGAATCAAACAAACAAGCTTCAACACCGTCTCATCTCCCCGCGTTCGTAGTCGTCCCGCGCTGCCAAGCGCTCCAGGTCGCATATAGACGTACCTTCGTCAGAATGTTGCTTACCATTGTGCAATGCAGACGTATCTCCTGAAGGGCGAAGCCAGGCTGATCGGGAACCGATCATGGTCACTTGATTCCGTTCCCTGTCCGTTCTTAGCTGATCGGATGGCTAAAGATGACGACCCAATCCGTCCATGACGCTCGGCAGCATGCGCCGGCTCGGCGTCCGTGGCTTGTTTGCGACCTGCCGGCACTGCGGCCACGAGCGAGCGGTGAACATGGACGACTGGCCTGCAGAGGCCCCGGTGCCATCCTTCGGCCCGCGCATGCGCTGCAGCGCTACGCCACGCGAACCAGATGAGTCGTATGTGTAACGAGACGGCCCCTACCGAACAGGTGAGGCGCCATATGCTGTCCGCCATGGCATACGACGGTGGCCTTCACGCCTGAGCCAAGGAAAGGAAAATGACCGATAGACAACCCAGCGCCGAAGAATGGAACAAAGCTAACGAACTGGCTTTGAAAATGTTTCAGGTTTTAATTAATGAAAACCTAAGTGAAGACGAGACAGCCGTCGTAGCCCAACTAGCTGCCTCAAACCTAATGGCAATGGTGATGTTGAACCTTTACCCCGAGGACAAAGAAAGCGCGAAGCTACAGGTTACTGACACATTGCTGCCGTTTGTTGAGCGGTCAATTGATACCATGGTGCCTGTAGGCGAGGTACACCGCCAACAGTCATAAATAGCTTACGTGCATGAGCCCTGTAAACGGGCTGCTGGTAGGTAAAGCAGAAGCCCGCTAGTTAGGAGATCAAGACGCCGGGGGCGGAGCTACTGGAGAACCGCGCCTCTCGAGCGGGCTATACGTGCCTTCAAAGAATTATCGGGGGCTGTCAGTCAAATTCTCGATCAGGTGTCCGTCACCGTCAGTCACCACGTTTGACGATCTACTGGCGAAGCTGGAGCAGCTTAGCGAATTGCTCGGATTGCCAGTAGCGTCGGGCCGCGCCCGCGCCGGCAACGGGCTGTTCGCCCTGAAACCCGAGATCGACGCGGAGTTACGCAAGTCGCTGCCGCAGCAGCGCTCGAGGCCAAGGACGATTTTTCCCCCTTCGCTGGCTGAGGCAATCCGGCGCATCCACAACGGAAAAATCGGTCACCGAACTCTTCTGAAGTTCCCGAACCGCCACTCTGCGCCTCATGTCGATCGTCCAAAGCAGATTCTGGGCCTCTAGAAAGCGGGCGCGCCTTTAACGCCGTATGCCAGTTTGGAATGGGGTGATTAAGCGCTGGTTGGCTTTGCGCGTGATTGGCTGGAAAGGTGGCTCCTCGTCCCGTAGATTGGATTGAACGTACTTCTCAGCGGCGAGGGACAATGGGAACGATCGCGTGTGCATGCGGCGCGGTATGCCTAGAGGCCACCGCCCTATCGATGATGACTGTGATCTGCCATTGTACGAGCTGCCGCACGGCTGGCCGAGTATTTGACGCCCGATCCCCTGTTGCTCCCATTGTCGATGTCGCCGGCGGAACGCCGGTGGTCCTGTGGCGAAAGGACCGGGTGCGTTGCGTGCGGGGAAGCGAGCGGCTGGTTGCGCATCGCCTTAGGCCGGAATCGCCGTCGCGCCGGATGGTCGCTTCGTGTTGCGAGACCCCGATGTTTGGTGACTTCACGAAGGGCTTCTGCATTTCGATCTATCGCGGTCGAGTGAACGCATGCCTGCTAATGCGGCTTTCCCGCATGAGGTAGAACGTATCGCCACTATGATGACGCCGACCACGTACCTCGAAGTGGGCGCTATTTCTTCAATTCTGCCTCGCGGACCTGTTCTGTGAAATTCTTTTCTGATTTGGCCAACACGTCTGTAAATGCTTTGGCGTCCATGCAGGTATCGCAGCGCCAATCGACAGGAAGCGCGGCATCCAAAGGACGCCCGAGGTTCTGGTGATGGTCGTGAAGAAAGAGGTCCGGGGGCTTAAGCGCCTTCAATCTTTGAAGTGTCATCCGGGTGTCTTCAATGACGGATGGCGAGGATTGTTGATGGGTGGAACGTCTGAAGGCCGGCCGGCGATCTCGTGCACGCCGAATCGATCGGCAGCAAGGGTACCACAGCGATGACGACCGATGCGCTAGAAGCGTGGTGGGAATTCAGGAAGGGAAGCGAAACGGTCCAGCTGCGGCGTGATGCTGGCAGTGCGGCAGCTCGAAGGATCGCAGTTGCTTGGCCTCGCCACCGGCAAGGCCCTCGATTTCGGAGCCATGTATTGGCCGGGTTCTTTCACTGACGACGCTCGATGACCTTCGCGTTTGGCAATAACGGTCCTGCGTCTCAGCGGATCAAGCTCGAAAACCAGCCGTCCATTGCCGTCCCTGATTGTGATCGTGGCATTAACAGGACTCCCAACCTCCAGCATCCCAAAACCGTCTTGCGGGCCGGCAGAACGAGACGACGGATCTGCGATCGGCGCAAGTCGATCGTCTTTATGCGATCGGTTCACGACCTGCGGTTTACCTTCGATTGACGCGATCGCCTCTGTTGTCCAAAAGTGTGAATTCTTCAGGTAAACGCCGCCGCCTGCTCCAGCGCAAACCGCAATCCCGCAGAGGCCCGCAAACCCGATCAAGCCCGTTAGGGTTGGAAGGCCCCATCGGCCCAACGCTGGCGACCAACGCTGATACGCCTGCGGCAAGTCACGACGACATCCTGTTCGATGCAGCGGTTCGGACATGGGAGCCTCCCCAAAAAAAGACGGTGCCCAATGGCGCCACCAGGTAGGATGGAAAAGTCGGTGCGGTCGCTCTTGTTCCGATGCCTCCGTTCACACAGTCGCGAGCGCTTCCTCGACCTCCCGTCATGAGCCCTCGAGTGGCGGATGCAGGCCAGCGGCCACAACCCTGAAAGGAGCGGGCCCATAAAACCAACCAACGGACCACCCGCTCATCGCGGGAGAGATCTATTTGATATCTCTCATCAATTTTAAACCCGGAGAAGGACGCAATCGCAGGTTGGTGTGCCACCCCGCGTTGACGGCGCGCGCCATTGCTGCGGATGCGGCTGGAAGAACGCCAGGGCAGGGCCGGTGTGTGTTGACACAAAATAGGACCGATCGAGGCGCCGCATTGCCGGCATATGGTGTTTGATTACCTGTGCCATTGAGAGGGCGGGCGGCTACTCGGGCCGTTCGGGTGCGAGCCCAGGCAAGACGTCACCCTCTTTTGCCGACTGCGTGTCGAGCCAGGTGGCGTGCCGCAGACGCGATCCACCGGCTTGCGGAGTTGCTTGAGCACAAAATTTGGCGCGATGCGGCGCGTTATCATGAGCATATTGCTCACCCGGATCTCGAGACGGTCGTGATTTGTGCCGTTGAGCGCGTGCTCCACGAGCGCCCTCACTTTCATGGGTTTGACATTGATATCGCTCATGCTCATCGCGCCTTGCAACAGCGAGGATTCCACAAGGGGTGGCGCGAGCTCAAACTACAGTGATGTTGGTGTGCTTAGCTGAAGCCGAAGCGCTCGTGTGAACGAGTGGATCGCAGCCCCTGCGGCACGGCACGAAAGCAAGCCCGGACGAAATATTGACGATCGCGGCTCTCTTCCGCATTTTAAGTTGCGGCAGGAACTGCACGGCCATCAGTATCGGGCCGTTGAGATTAATCGTGCGTGAGACCTTTCAAGTCTGATGCGGATTAATGCAAAT
>JASHYD010000563.1 GCA_030043175.1 Xanthobacteraceae bacterium
CCTTCGGATCGCACCGAAAGCGGTTTGCAGGGCCAGACCACTTCCGAGGAGCGCGCGAGCGGCGACTCGGAACTCGGCTACAACTGCAATCTCGAGCTCGTCGGCCGGTTCCGGGGGGAGGGAGCGTTTTCGCAGGACGGGCCGTCATACTTTGATCACTGCGTCTACATGGCAACGGAAAATAACCCGCTGCAGGCGCACCCCGGTATCGTGGTGATCGATGTTTCGGATCGCGCGAATCCGCAGGCGACCGCCTACCTCGCCGACACTCCAGCGGGGCTAAGCCCGCACGAAAACAACAAGGTGAACGAAAGGCGCGGACTCCTCGGGCTGGCGCAAAGTAACGGGCCGAATTTCGCGGTCTACGACCTAAACGGGGACTGCGCCCACCCGAAGCTGGCGTCTAGCATCACGGTGCCCAATAGCTTTGGCCACATGGGTGGCTGGGCCGACGACGGAAAGACCTACTACATTGGCCAGCAGTTTCGAGGCGGCGGCGGCATCCTGCCGATTATCGACGTGACCAACCCGTACAATGCCAAGGTGCTCCTCAACTGGACGTTCACCGGTGACGGTCGGCCCCACGACGTCAACACCAACAACGACGGCACACGTTTGTACGCCGGGCAGCCGGGAAACTTCGGCGCTCCGCCGAACAGTTCTTCGTACGGACCCGACGGGGTGGTGATCCTGGACGTGAGCGACATTCAGTTGCGTCTACCCAATCCACAAATCCGAATTGTCAGCAGGCTCTTCTGGGATGATCAAGGGCAAGCCGAACAGATGCTCCCATTCTTCTCCCACGGGCGCTCGTACCTGATCAGTACGGACGAGTCTGGCGGGCAAGCAGGCGTCGGCCGCCTGGCGGCGGCATGTGCCCGAGGAGCGTCACCGTACGGGTATTCGAATGTCATCGACATAACCGACGAGACCAACCCTAGCATCGTCTCGAAGATCATGCTCGAGGTGCATGCCCCCAAGAACTGCTCGAAATTTCTTGCTGAGCCGCCAGAGGTCGGCGGCGGCCCCCTCGACTACTCCACTGAAAGATGCGCTGTAGACCGTCCGGTAAATCCGACGGTGGCCGCTTGCGGTTCAAGAGGTTCTGGCACCCGCGTTTACGACATTCGCGATCCCCTCCACCCTGCAGAGATCGCCTACTGGAAGGGGCCGGCTCCGCGAACGGCCTTTCTTCCCGGATCCGGTAGCTGGTCACCGGGTGTCGATCGAACCGTCGAAAAACAAGCTGGTTTGGCGCGCTTTGTCAAAGTCCCTGCCGCTGACGGGAAAGGGCACGAGTTGAATCTGTGGATCGTCGGTGACGCCGGCGGTTTTCAGGTTTTGCGCTTTACCGACTGGTACTCGCAGACGCCGCATGGCAAGGCGATCTTCGCCGAAGCGGTAGCCGACTAGATTCGTCTGCCGCGCTGGATAGCTCTGTCGGACATCTCTTAATCGGCCCGCACAGTTGCGGGCCGATTGCTTTTATGCCGTCCGCTATCTGGCCCTTAGCGGCCGGAGCCCAGCTATCGAAGGTAATTCTGACCAAATGTGGTGCTAGACGGTGATTGATCGCGCCGTGACGAAGCTGCCGCTGTCAGCGGAGTGGCGCATGTCATAGACGGCCCGCCCCTTCGCTCCATAATCGACGACGAACACGAAATCGTGCGCGCGAGTTTCGGCCACATAAGCCGCAAGCCGCCGTTCCATATCGGAGTCGAGATCGCGGATTTCGACTGATCTGGGCTCAAAAAAGCATTGCACACGCCTCTTCGACGCTAACGCGGGGCAAGGGTATGGAAGGGACTGTCAACTCAACACCAAAGGTCTCGCGAATGTGTTTGCCAGACTCTCGACGAACCTCGCCAAGCACCGAGCCATTCTTCTTCCACACGGGTGGGATCCACTGAGAGGCTTTTCTCGCGTCCGCTGCTACCTGAGGGAAGCGGGACGGCAGAGTAACTCCGCCGCGAGCCACGCTCCTACGCGGGGGGCAAGCCTGAGCGTCTTTGCGGTATTGGGATTGATGCAACCGAATTCGGTCGGTCGCTCCATGGGCAGGTCGGCCGGTGAACCGACGACTCGCTGCGAAAGCGATGATCAGGGCTGACCTTACGTTATAATGATCGCGGGCTTTCTGCGCATCGCGCGCGAGAGAAAAGACCCTGCAAGCTGTTTTTTTGCAGGAACCTCAATGTATGCGTTGCGTGATTGTCATGTTGAGTTTCGATGCGACATCTGACGCTTTCGCCAGAAAACCTTGGCCCGCCTCCGGCATCGGATATCGGCTGATGATGTCGATCCGCAAGGATTTGCCTGTGGCTTCCGGATACGTCTCATAGATTTGCCCTGACTCGACAAAGCCAAAATAGGCGTTGAGCTTATCCTGAAGAGCAGCCAAGTGCTTCTGTTGATCTTCCCAGTCCCACGCATCCATGATGCTCAGCACGACGGTGTTCGTACCGTTCTCCGTACCAACAGCATCCACCATCTCGATGTTATCCAAACTCATGGCTCCGGCTTCCTGATGACATCCACGTGTGTTGGCGGGATTTGGGTGCCGCCTACATAGGGCGGTTTGCCTTTGCCGGCAACTGTTCCACCATATTTCTCCAGTTCCGGATGGACCACCTCTTGGTTGTGCGTCAGGGGAGCTTTCTCCGAGGCCTTGAATTCCGAGAGCTTCACCTTACTGCCCTCTTGTCCCACCGCGTCTATCCGCGTCCGAAGCCCCGATGGTCCGTTCGACTTGATGGTAATCTGCGTCCGAATATCGGTTTGCGTATCAGAAAGCTTGGCGGTGGCCTCACCTTCCCATGCATCTCCCGCAGCCTTGTTCGCCTCCAACTTTAGCGCTTTGACATTGGATTGCGTTTTGGAAAGCGCATCAGTCGCCTCGTGTTCCCATTGGGCCCCTCCAGCTTTGTCCGCGTTTAAGGTCCTTTCCGCATCCTCGACAGCGCTCGCAACCTCCCTACCACCCTTGATGGCGCGCTCGGCCTCTACACCGTCCTCAGCGATTTTCAGGGCAGTTGTGCCGAGTCTAGCCCCACCCACGAAATCGCCCACGCCCGGAATCGCGGTGGCGGCAGATAATGCGGCATCTTTCCAATCGCCCTGAGCCGCATACCAGCCAGCGTTGATGGCGTCAGCCGGTGTGCCGATCACCGGTATCATCCCAGCGACATTTAGAACTGTATGACCAATCTCGGACGGCGACATGTGCGTGACTGCCTTCGCCGCATCCTTCATTGCGCCTGAGAAGTCTTTCGCGCCGTCCTGGGCTACTTTCTCGCCAGCGTGCAACGCCTTGCCTGCAAGCTTCTCTCCTGCGCGCACCGCGCTGGAGATGTCGCTTAACGGGTTGAGACTGAACCCCATCTCCTCCCTCCATTACGTCGAGCGTGAGGCTTACAAGATGGACAATGTCAAACTCGACGGAGGTTGCCATGAAAGTTTGACAGGAGGATGTTCCAAAGAGAGTCAAGATAATTATGAATTATGTATGCAACTCGAAAATTGGCCGCTGGGCGACCCTGGGCCGTCGGCGCGAAGGTGTCGTTGTTGACGGAGCCGCAAATTGAATGAGCCTCATGGCGAGCGGCGATTCGACAGAGAGCGCTAAGCCCCGCCAAGGAACGTAAACTCCCGAGACCGATGACGAGGGGCCCCTCGCGTTCGGAACCCGCCGCTTGGTAAGTCAGCGGCGCTGAGAGGCGAGCGCGTGCTGGCTGTCGCCGGCCATTCTCGTCCGTGCGCGAGCAACAAGGCTCCGAAGGGCGCGACGAAAAAAGCGCGAGGTTAATTCATGCCCATCAGAGGATTTTTCACGGCGAGCGCGAGAGCTAATCCATCGCCAGTCCGTTCAGTGTCTCGATCTAACGTAGGCCCGATAAACTGGATTGTCCGAAGCGGCGACTGCGGCGAGGAAGTCTTCCGCCTCTTTGCCCTTCAGAAGCTCACAACCGAACCTCGCCTGTATCTTAGGGAGCGAATCCAGTGTCCCGATAATGATACTCCAAAGGTAAAGCTCGCCGGTAGTTTCGCATCGGCGCCCTAGCACCTGGAACGGCGCGCCGGGGACGTAGGTCAGAAACAGGATGCCCTCGCCATCGGGCAGCTCATTGGTAGTTTTGATACGCATCGCCATGGTGGCTCCTGCCTTCTCCATCGCGGCCACCTCGCCGTGCTGCCCCACACGAAGCACGAGCCCCGGTTCGAGTGGCGTCCGGTCAGTGAAATGCAGCTCCTCACCACCCTCGGATAAGCGCACCCGACCACATTGCGTCGCCTGGTGAAGATGCACCACCTTCCCAAGCTCCCGCCACTCCTCAATTCGCATCGGTTCCGGGTCGCGCGCCGCAACCGCGTCTTGACGTGGTGCATGGCGATGTTATAGCGGCCCGGTCTTCGTGCAGCGCAATCCGCTCTTCGGTCGGCATCTCGCCATCGTTATCCGCATCGGGGGTGATGTCTCGCATCACATCATGAAGCGGTTTCAGGACCGATGCAGCTGGTTGGTTGACCGTTACGGTTGGTGGGTCACGTGGTACATCGGCCACGGGCCTCTTCGCCCTCACCTTGTGGGGCTGACATCTTTTTTTGGCAGAAGCAGCTTCGTGCGCTTGTAGGACTTCCCATCGCCGCCCGTCACAGTATTCCCGCGCGGCAACTCGCCCGCATTCTCCAGCTTCGTGCGCGCGATCCCGACCGAGACATGGTGACAGCCAACCTGCTTGGCTATTTGCCGGTTTGACAACATCGGCTCATGCTTCAATGCCTGGATAATCGCCGCCTGCTTCGACGTGGTCATTCTTCAACCTCTGGAGCGGTGGTGCATTCACCGTCGACCGTCTCCGGGGCGTCGGTGGTAGGTGCAGTCAATTTCCCGAAGACCTGGCTCAGGGACTGAATTTCGATACCTCCTGGCGAATATCCACCTTGTCGTTGTAGCGGCTGACCAGGCTCATGGAGGATTGAGTGGAGGCTTCGACGTTTCGCAAACTCTGCGCAAATGTAGTCGGTACGACCATCGTGGATTGGTTGGTCAAATTCCCTGAATTCTCCGCAAAATACGCGCACTCCAAGGAGGTCGGATACGACGCGATACAGCTTCCCGAGCAACCAATCGGCCTATATCCACCTCAAGCCCACGACTATTCGCCAACTCAGGTGGCACATCGGTCGCTCTAGCCAGCATTTTTTCAGCGAAAGCGTTCAACAGAATATCAGCACGGCCATCCTGGCCGGCGCTTGGCTGGTGGTCCGTCATCCACCTTGAACACCCCCATGTTCGAGCCGGATAGTACGGTCCCCGGTCGGGGCTTCCCACGGCCTTTGCCGCCGCGCCTCG
>JASHYD010000564.1 GCA_030043175.1 Xanthobacteraceae bacterium
GGGCCGCGGTCGGCTATTCGTCACTCCGAAGACCCCGGGCAGTCCGGGACGCGGCGAATCGCACTGCGACCTGTACACACCGACGAAATGGTGGAGCGACGACACCTTCAAGGCGATGATAGATGCCCGGTGAGAGGAACTGAAAAAGGGCCGATCGGCAGAAAGAAAAGGTCCAATTGCTAGACCTTTAACGAACGGAAAAGGTCCAATCGGCAGACGTAAAAGGTCAAATTGGTAAGCTAAATGGTCCAATTGACGAGCTAAAAGGTCAAGCGATTGGACCAAAACATCTTATAACACTTTGAGAAAACCTTCACTGAACACGGTTCGGCCTTCGGCCGCACCAGCCGACGAAGAAATCCAGCAAGCGAAGAAGAAGGTTGAGGAAGACCTCTCTGATTGGCTCTCTGCTGGCCTGGTTGACGAGCAGGAGGCGGCCGACGTCCGGTCGGCAGTCGGCGAGCTATCCACGAGGTTCAGGCAAGGGGACTTATCGGCGACGCGGGTTACGACCAACGGCTGGCCGAAATTCAAACGGCCGCGCGGGAAGCCCGCGTCTCGGCTTAACCCAAGGAATCGAATCCGGCGTACGAGATCAAACATGACCGCTATCGGTTTATCCGGCGATCCCGCCTCACACTGAGCCCCACTCATGTTCCTGTTGGTTGGATTGGTCTTGTTGTCTGTGGCGCTGGGGGTGGTGGCGCCGGCAACTGAACCTGCAATCTTCGACAATCCCTGACGAGTATCCTCGCGGTTGCCAATATACATTTGCGGCGATAAGTTTGCGCTCGATCACCATTCGAGCCGCAGGCCGCTCACCGCTTTATCGCCCCTTTCCGTCGCCGTAATCCTAACTCGGACAACCTCGATCGCCCTATCAGGCGGACGGTGTCCATTGCACGATTTCGCTTTCCGCCTCAGCGCGCGCAGCGATGATCAGGCTCCGCAAAGCTTGAGGCGCCCGCCCCAGGCAGGGGGCGAGCGCACGCGTGTCGCTACCATGGCAGGAGGGTCTGCGCGCACGCATAGCGAGTGAGTGTCTTTCGCAGCGACGGGGCCCCAGCAGGCGCGTCTGCGAGCGTCCAGCATGCATCAACGGCGGCGGCGCCCGGCGACTCGCTCCTACGGCGCTCGTTTCGCGCGCCGGCCGCTGCGTTAGCTAAGTTGTTGGCGGGGTGAAGCCCAGAGCTTGGTCGGCAAGACCCACACCCTCGAAAAGCTTCGAGCTTAAAGTTTCGTTCGTAATGCCGTCCACCAAATCCACGATTGTCGCCCCGTTTACGTTTACGTCGATGCCGTGGCTGCTCAGCGCGTTGATTGCATCTGTTTGGCTTGGCGGGTGGCCGGATAAGACCACAAGCCTTAAGGCTTCACCGACAATGGCCGAGCCTATTGCACCCGGCGGGCCGCCAAATGTGCCACCGGCCACCTCACCGAACGTAATAATTCCATTGATCAGATTCTGGGTGCCTTGATAGGCCTGCGTTTCGCCGCTCAGGATAGAGGTAAGCGCCTCCTGCAGCCCTGCGGCCATAGCCTCCGCCTGCTCGCCCAATGATATCGCATAATTCTGTTCTTGGTCTGGCGGTTCTGGTGAATGTCCTCCTGAGGGAGGATAAAGAGAAGCCAAGTTATTGATCTGGGACAGGATCGTTTGAATCGCACCCGAAGCATACGGACTCGGAGGGGGAGTAAAAACGGCGAGGGCAAAGAATTCTTGAAAAGTCTGCATTCCTCCGGGGCTCAACGTGTGATTCGGCTCGGTGCTGTAAACCTGAACAATCGAAGCGTAGTCGTTCTGGAAGAGGGACGCCAAAGCGTCCTTCATGGAAACGCCTTGGCTGGGAACGTTTTGAGTATAGAATGAATTCACATCCGGGTCGTAAGATTGTGAGCCTGGCGTTAGCAGGCCCATGGCGTCTTGAAACAAGCTCGTTTGCAGGCTTTGGGCTTGGCTCGTGGGGAGAAGAGGCGGGGCAAACTGATCGCTAACATTGGCATATGCGGCATCGAACATCAGTGTTCCGAGGCCGGTCAGGGGATCGCCCTGACCGCTCCGCGCAAACGGCCTACCCGTCTTAGCATACTGAGCGGGGGTGGTCGGATTTCCATAGACCGCTTCGCCCTTCATAGCCGCACCCACCAGCGTCTGAACCTCCCCACTCGGCAGGCTTGCCAATTGCGGGAGAGGATTTGCCGTTTGTGAGAGGGCCTGCATCGCATAGGCGGCCATAATCTGGCCCGTGCTCGAGCGAGAGTTCTTCAAGGCATAATTCTTCGCAGATTCATAGAACATCTGGTTAACCTGCGGCGATGCCATGCTTAAAACATCTTTTGCGAAATAGTTGTACCGCGAGCTGGTGTTCGCAAATTGCCTGACGAACTGGTCCATATCGTTTTGGCTGAAGTCGTTATTCTTTGCCAGCGTCGATAGTGCGTTCGCCATTTCCTGGTATTGCTGATTCGCTGCTCCATTCTGAACGCTTGAAAGATAACTGAAGATCTGCGCAACACGGCCCGACCCAAGCGTTCCTAGATATTGCTGCAGAAACGTTGGATCGTTTTGGTGTTGACCTAAGGTCTGAGCTACAATTGGCGCTTCTACCTGGAGGCCCCCCAATCGAGGCCAGTCGCGCAACACGTCGTTGGCTGCGGTTCGTCCGTTGTTGCTGTTTACGTTGGCGGGAGCGTTGGGATCATATGACGGATTGGGGTTCGATCCAAATGTCGAGCTTGGCGTGGTCGGAGAATGCGTGTTCGAAGCGGCCGCCAGCGCCTGCGTCCACGCCTCAATCGGCGGGGCATTCGTTGGGACTGGCGGGCCATTCGTGCCTGGACTACTGGAGCCGTCGGAAACTCTCATGGCTGTCCTCCCAGTAACTTGCTTGTCGGCCCGTTCGGGGTTCGCCCATCACGGGAGGCGGCAAGCCCTGCCGTCACCCCGTCTGGCGACGACAAATCACGACGGCGCGTCGGGAGGAATGCACGCAGCCTCCAAGCGGATGGGAGGTGTCCGAGCCGATTGAGGGCATGGATGGTCGTGGCCGTTGAAGCGCCGCGCTCAAGGCTTCGGCCAGACCGGGACCTCAGTCCGTAACCACCGGCACCGCTTCCGAGCGAGCGGCGACATCGCGATAGAGCCGCTGAAGGGCGCCGAAGTCTTCCGCGATCTCCCCGAAAACCCCGTCCCGGTCGGCGTCATCCGGCCACTTGCGGAGGTGCCACTTGTAGAGGTGGTCCCGCTCCATCGCGACCGGATCGTAGTGGGCTCGCAGATTGCGAGTTGTCAGCTATTCGAGCACGCATCGGTCGGGGAGGGTCCAGCAGATCGGGGCTCCCTGTCCGACGATCGCGCTCGGGAGGATCTGGGCGTCTCCGCAGATGGCGGCGACAGCTAGCGAGCGGTCGTCCTCAGTCCGGGCACACCGGACGAGCAGCCATTCGAGCCATTGGAAACGTTTGTCGAGATCGCAGATGCGTTCAGCGATGCCGGGGTGTTGGGCGAGGATTATTTCCAGCAAATCGACGAACCGTTCCCGCTCGCGATGGCCTGGGAGAAAACCGGTCCATCGCGCAGAAGTCCGAGGATTAAAGAAGTGCCACCAGACAAACTGGATGTCCTGAGCGCAGATCTCTCCCGCGCGGACTCGCTCGAGTAACTCGCACTGCGGTGGAAAGGCGTTGAGTTTGACCTCGATGCCCATCGTTCCTCCTTCGCTCCCATTCATCGTGTTTTGCGCTGGCGTTTGCAAGACAGGTCTTAACGACAGCCGCTATGCGCCCCTCTGCCGACTTGCGCGGGGCAATAAAGTTGTCTCTATCTAAGCCTGAGGACTTGGAGACGTACCGGTCGATCGACCCGCACAGCCGTCCATCACCCAAGGCGACGCAGCAGCACGTCCACAAAGATCACGTCGCCGCCTATTCCGGCTCGCTGGCCCGGACAATTGCGTGTAGCCAAGTCCTGAGAACGATAGTCGGTGGGCGTTTTGTAAGCTGGCGACCACCTGCCCGGCAGGCGACGACACCTCTCGGGGGTCGTACCCCGGCCGTCTGGGCCAGCCCTACCCTGCTCGGGATCGAACGAGCGCCTCCTGCGCACGCTCATGGTTCTGGCGGGCTTCTGAAAGCAACGGATAGAGCCTGAGCGCCTGCTCGTAGTCGATCACTGCCAGGTCATACTGCTTCTTGTCGAGGCCAATGCGCCTTTGGGATCGAGTCGGATCGCTTCGTCGGCGTCGGCGATGGCCTGGTCGAGGTCGCCGTGCAATTCATAGATGGCGGCGCGGTTGCTGTAGCCGCGCGGATATTTGGGATTGAGCGCCAGCGCCTTGTTCAGGTCGGTTATGGCGCGGGCGTAGTCGCCTTTCCGGCCGTAAGCGTAGCCTCGATGGCTGTAGGAGTTGGCAATATTCGGGTTAAGCTGAATGGCCTGGTCAAGATCAGCGATCGCGCGGTCGTAATCGCCCTTGTCGTTGTAGGCCGAGCCGCGATTGTTGTAGGCGGCAGGATTTTTTGGATCGAGCCGGATCGCCTGCTCGTAGTCCGAGATCGCCCAGTCGTGATCGCCCTTGCGGCCGTAGGCAATGCCGCCGCCGTTGTGGGCGAAAACAAGTTCCGGAAGGCCGAGCCGGATCGCCTCAGTGAAGTCGGCGATCGCCCGGTCGTAATCGCCTTTTTGATTGTAGATGCTGCCGCGGTTGCAGTAGGCGAAAGCAAGTTTCGGATCGAGCGCGATCGCCTGGTCCAGGTCTGAGATCGCGCGGTCGTAATCACCCTTGCCGACGTAGGCGTTGCCGCGGTTGCTGTAGGCCCAAGCAAGTTTCGGATCGAGCCGGATCGCCTCGTCCAGGTCGTCGGGGCTTGACGACCATCCCCAGCCTTGAGTTTTCGGCTGCCGTTCGTTGAATGCCGCTCCATGCCTGCGACACCACATCTGGCAGCAACGCATCGCAGTTCGGCAGGCACCGCGGGCTGTCCACCCACAGCTCAACAAGAAATACGGTTGCATATCAAT
>JASHYD010000565.1 GCA_030043175.1 Xanthobacteraceae bacterium
AGGTCCGCCACATTAGCGGGGTCTTCAACGCTGAAAGACCAGCGTAGCGATAGCACGAAGAAATCGGCCGCAGCAGTGCTGAGAACGGCGCAAAAAAGCCCGCACCGAACCCGCTGATCAGCGTTGTGATTATAACTGCGGGAAAGAACGTAACGAACTGCGCGCCCACAAGGTATGGATCGACAGCGAGCCGCAGCGCCGTGGCAACCCCGACGGACACGACGGCAAGCGCGTAGGCTCCGACACTTCCCGGCCGCAGCGCTGGGATATCGATATAAATTGAGCCAAGCCCCTTTGTAAGGAAATTGCGCATCCAGATGTCTCCCTCTTTATAGGAGACGCACCTGCTCGGTCCAACCGGTCTGCCTTTGGTCAGCTCAGACCCAAAGGGCGAGCGTGCTGAGCCCACTCTCTAATCAACTACAACTTGTACGGCGGAATTGCCACGCCGCCGCCGCTGAATGTCACACGGTCAGTCGGTCGCGATATTCGGGAGATGGGCCCCCACCAGCGGCCATTTCCTCCCTTGCCGGGGGGCGCGCCTGCGCGGGGCGCGCCTCAGCTCTGGCGACCACAAAAGCGCCTTGTCAGCAAAATACGGTGGCTTGCCCCACGCGGAATTCCAACTCGCCTTGACGCAGTTTCAGAGCGCCTCACATTACCCATCGCTAAGGTTTAGCCTTAAAGGGGCGTGTCGTGACCGACTTGTCAGGCGACGAAATAATTACACTGTTCAAGCAGCACCTAAAGGCTCTGAGAGAGGGGCGCGACGCCGTTTCAGCGCACATAGCGGCGAGCCAAACGACGATCGAGCAGTCGCGTGTGCTGATTGTGCAGATCGATGAGCAGATCAACCGGATGGAGCGTGAGCTGGGCTGGTTTGGGGGCCATGCGCGCCGCGGATCAGAGCCCGAGACAGTCATTTGATTTGGCGCAAGGCTCACTTCAGGTGATCTGAGTATGGCCTCTGATTTGTTGGCAAACCCGAAATACTGGCGAGATCGCGCTGAGGAAATTCAGGCGATTGCCGACCGTCTTGTTAATCAAGAAATGAAGCGGAGGATGCAATACATCGCAATTTGCTACGAACAATTGGCGCAGCGCGCGGAGGAAAGGCTGAGTGGGAGCAGTGAGGCTGCGGTGAGCAACCGGCAAAGGAGTGAAATCTGATCCCAACGTTCTCGCGCAGTCTGGAGCAATCGCTCCGGTGAGGCCTTGCCCTCGCCAACCAGCAGCGCCACGAATACGTCACGCTGGAGCACCTGCTGCTGGCGCTGGTCGATGACCAGGATGCCGCCGCAGTGATGCGGGCCTGCAACGTTGGCATCGACAAGTTGCGCCGCAATCTCGTGACCTCTGGAATCCGAGCTGGAGGACCTCGTCACCGACGGCTCGGAATCGATATGAGGCTTTATCTTCCCAAGGTGTGGATTGAGGATGCGCGGCGCTGCGATGAGGCTGGGGCCCGTAGCATCCTTTGCTGGCTCGAAATTAGGGTTCGGGTTCCTGATGGATGGCATCTACAATGGCACCACCCTTACCAACGTGGACCTGGTGACGGTGTGGTCGGCGAACGCTGCCTATGAGCATCTGTGGAGTCCGCAATGGAGAACGTCGGTTTACGCCGGCATAATGGGTAGCCAGTTCGACTCAGGGGCCGCAAACGCGCTCTGTACAAGCCTGATCGCCAACGGCAGCCTAACTACAGCAAACACCTGCTCTCCCAATTGGAGCATGTGGGAAGCCGGAACGCGAACCCAATCCGGTTCCTGACTTCGACATCGGCTTTGACGTGGTCTACTACCGCCTCAACACCTCATTCAACGGTCAAAACGTCAATTACACCGGCAACGACACGTTCCCGTTTATATCAGCGAAAGCGGCCGGGGTTTACACCTCGTCGGATATCAATGCCCTCGGGGCGGTGTTCCGCGTCCAGCGCAACTTCCTCTACTGACCCTGTAGTCCCAAGTGCGATGGGCAGACCCCCGGCAGAGAAGTCGGGGGTCTTTTTGTCTGTGGGCGCGTGTTCGCGCGCCGGGCGAATTATTATATAGTTTTGCGTGCCAATGTCGGGCCCGTCTCACCGTCACCATTAGAGGCTCAGGCGGTCGAGGCGGCCAACCGGGTTGCGGTGCCCTTCAGGAGCCTACCGCTGAGATTGAGGGAGAGCGCTTGCATGGCTTCCGGGGACTCTAGGAGAGTTGCTGAAAGGGACGCTTTACACCGAGGCATGATCGGTGTTCAGTGTGATGGGTCCTGCAACCAACACGATCTGTTCGGCCCTGTTGCCGTCAACAACATAACTCCGACTCAGGCAGCGAACTCCTGCTCTCCCGATTGAAACACGTTGGAAACTCGGAACGCGGTTGGACTCCGGTTCTGGGCCTCGACCTCGGTTGACGTGGTGTACTGCCACCTCAACACCTCATTCAACGGTCAAACCGTTACACCGGCAATAATACGTTCCCGTTGTTGCCGACGGCGCGAGCGAGTGTATTGAGATCATCGACAGCTCGCCGGTAGGGGGCGGTCAGGTAGCGATCGCCTTTGCAATCGAAGCGATGCGCATGCTTTGATGGGCCAAGCAGGCCTGCGGTGAATCGCGCGTCGTGTTCGGAGAGCTTTAGCTGCGAATTTCTATCTTGCGACTTGCGACATCAGCCACGCCTGAACCTGATCGGGCGGCACATCGGCCGGAATTCTCGCGGCGTTCCAGGTCCGGCCGGCCGGAGTGTCCCTGGCCCCGACCCAAATCTGCTCGCCCAGTTCAACTTCGCCGAAGTCTACATCCTTGTCGGGCAAAATGACGATCACCCGCTTATTTATGTAGACGATGATCTGCTGTCTGGCCTCGACTGCCGCGTGCGACCAATGCTTGAGTTGGCTGTAATAGGGCTCGCGCCGCCACGCATTCGGGTGACTGGGCTCCACGCGGACGCATAGCCGTTTCCCGCCGCTTTCAAAGAACAGGATCATCTTGCTCGTGAGCGGATACCATTCCGGGCCAAGCCGCGAGTCCAAGATCCAATTGCAGAACCAGTTGCGGCACACGGGCGGCCGCGTTTCGTAGATGGTGCATCCGCCGCGGCCCGGCGCGCAATGTCGGCACCAGGCCCCAGAAGGCTTGTCGAGCTCCTTCACCTCCGCCAGCTTACAGCACAACGAACACGCGCCGCAGCGGCGTTCGGACACGTTGTCGCCCATCTTTGCTTCACTGCTAATGACCAAAAATAGTCTATCACACGAGGTGCGACGACGCCACGGCGCAATTCCAGCGAGGCTTTTGCTCGCACCGACGGGTGGGGCGGTTGAGACCCCACCGTCAGTTAAATGACAATTTTGATAGAATCACGCTCAATTGCGAAGGATTGCTGCTATGCATTTTGTCATGACGTAACACCCAGGCGGCGCTCGCTGGTCTGCCGGGCCGAAATTCCGGAACCATGGGCCAACGAGCGTTCTGCCCAACAGAGGAACATGAGGCTATCCATAACTGTCGGATTAGATAATACTATCTATAGGATATACTCTACAATACGTACTATTTTACGTAGTGCTGGAGCCGCAACCTCCATCGGATTCCCCTAATATGGAAACATGTCCTGAATGCCCAAAGTCAGGCCGGACCGGGCGCGAAGATCTACGCGGTCTCTGCTCCGTTATCGCAACCGGCCGCCTCAACGGGGCCCCTCGCCGCGATCCGCGCCGCTCTGACGATCCGCTCCGAGGCGACCGCCTCCTGATCGTCCGGGCGAAAAGGGGTGAGCAGCAACGGGCCATTTTTGATCACCAGGGTTCGCCGGCGCCGGCAAGACCGAACCCTGCGATCCCCTTCATCCTCTCGAACGCCTGGTAAGGGAAACGGGATCCTGTCATCGCTCTCTCCTGATCTGTGCAGCTTCTTTGTTCGTGCCGTGAGGCCGTTCCTGCGTTCCGGCCTACCCTTTTGGCGGGGACATCGCACGCAGGGATTGTCAAGATTCGCCGGCACAGTTGCCCTTGTTCTTGCTTTAGCGTTTGCGGGCGACGTCTTGTGCCCGGCCCCGAGCACGGTGGCACGCTCACGCAGGTTGGGGCGAAGGCGCAGTTGTCCCCAGGCAATGCGGGCGAGCTTGTTGGGAAGTGCGATCGCCAACCTTTGGGGGTGCACACGCTTCTTGGCGGCTTCGACCCACGGCTCAACCCCGTAGCGCGCCGTGACGAAATCAATACCACCCAGCCGCTGGTACGAACAGGACGCGCAAGTAACGGTTGCCGGGCCTGGCGATCTTGCAGAGGATCGCGCGGTCTGCGGTTGAGATTTGCTGCGGCATGAATCCGAGCCAGGCAGCGAAATCGCGGCCCTTGGAGAATACCTGCCGATCGCTGCCACCAGGCGCTCGAGATGATTGGTCCGCGGACCGGCACCCCTCATCAGACGCTCGCACGTGTTTCCCAGACGCTTGACCGGTCCGAGACGAGACGACGCGCCCGGACCAGCGGCAAAACCCTCGCGCAGATGGTCGAGGAACTGGCGTCTATCTCACGGTTCTGCCAAACTTTTCGGTGTTGCGCGACCTCGACCAGCGGATCAGGCGCCTGCGCGCCATCGGCTGGAAGCAGGGGAAGCGCGGCTCGGCAGCCCCCGATGGCGGCTCACTAATAGCCCGTTCTGACGCCGCCTTGCCCAATGTTGCCTTCGCCGCGATCGGCTTACCATTCCTCGCACTTTGCAGCCGATCAATCCACCGAACCGCCGTATACGGACCCGTACGTATGGTGGTGTGGGCGGGGCGACGCCGTAAGGCATCGCCCGTTGTCCGGCCTAACGCTTGGTGTGGTAGTGACGTATTTTGAAGGCGTATTGTGGTCGGGAATGCTTGGCATGGAGGGAGGCGAGATACACCGATGGACAATCTGACCATCACCTACCGCTGCCCACCCGAATTGGCGCAGGTCCTGCCCCGGCCGATTCCGGCGGTGCTTGGTCTTCCGGACTGGTTCAAGGCCATGCCGCAGAAGGCGTTCAGCTCGGTCCTGCAGACCGAACAGATGACGGTGAAGAAATGCCCGCCCTTCATCGATGCCATGACCAGCGGCTTTCTCGTGCCGCTGATCGCCGATCTTCGGGTCGAGAACGGGACCTTCAGCTGGGACCGCGACGTGCCCTCCGGGGCCTTGATGAATTATTCGCGCTCGCCGATCGATTTTCATGACAACACCCAGTTGAGCGGGACGCCATTCTTCGATGAGGACCGGTTTGTCCTCAAGTTCACCAATTTCTGGACGTTCGAGGTGCCGGCCGGCTATTCGCTGCTGATTACTCATCCCTTCAATCGCCACGACCTGCCGTTCGTCACGCTTACCGGCCTCGTCGATGCGGATGCCTACCGGGACAATTTCATCAATTTTCCGGCACATTGGCACGATTTCGAATTCACGGGTGTGCTGCCCAGGGGGACGCCTGTGGCGCAATGCGTCCCGATGCGGCGCGACGCCTGGACGGCCCGGTTCGAATGCATCGAGGGCGAGGCGGTGGGACGCCTGCAGGAACTCTCCCGGGCGGTGCTACAGGAGACAGGCGTTTACCGCCACCGGTTCCGCGCGCCGAAGCGGTAGAGCCACCGACTTATCGGCCGACTCTCGAACCGCCTAGCCTCTCATCGAATCCAAGAGCTTCGGCGGCCTCGCTGCGTCGGAGCCAAAAACGGCCGCGTCCGGCGGCAATCAGCATTCTCAGAACGCTGCCGTAGACGTTCGGTGCCGCTTGCACCGCGGCGCGCATGCAGGCGAGCCCTTGGTCAATCCGGCCGAGCTCGAGGAGACAGTAGCCGAGGTTCATGCGGGCGCGGTGATAGCCGGGGTTGCGCGCCAATACGGCCTCGAAGCGCTCGGCAGCGCGGGCGAAGTCGCCCTCATATTGCAGCGCTATGCCGATTCCCTGCAGAGCATCCGGGTCCCCCGGTGCGATTGTCAGAGCGCGCGCGAAGTTTACTTTCGCGTTCGCCGCGTCGGCAAGGTCAAGACAGACGCCTCCCAGCAGCAGCGAGATCTCCCGTACGAGCGGCGCCGCTTGGAGGCCGCGCTCAAGTATGGTCTTGGCCTCGGCATAGCAGCGCTGAGTACGGAGCAGATCGCCGAGGGCGAGAAATGCGGGCGCGTAAACGGGCCGTCGCTCGATCGCCCGGTAGAGGACTTTTTGCGCATCCGCGAGACGGCCCATCTCGCGCAAGATCGCGGCGAGATCAGTTTCGAGCGCCGCATCCGCAACGCGGCGGGCGGCATCCTCGAGCACCTCGATCGCCTCGCGTGGGCGGTCTTGACGGAGCAGCACAGTACCCAACAGCCGCAGCGCGTCGGGATAGCGGGAGTCCTTCGGACGAACCTCCCGAGCGATGCGCTCCGCTTCGCCAAGGTCGCCGTGATTGGCGGCCGCCGTGGCTCGTGCCAGTGCATCCTTTTCGGCGGTCGGTCCGAAACGCCTGCTCCCGGAACTCGCCCTTTGCGTCTTCATCGGCAGAGGTCCGGCCCGCGGCCTTTCGACGATCTCATCTTATTGGTACAAGATCTTTGATTATCAGAGAATTTTCTGATCGGAGCGGCGAGATTTCAACTCGCGCCCCTCCACTCCGCAAATTAACTTTTGGGCAGCATAGACGTGCGTAGCTGTGCGCGCAAGGTTGAAAACAGAACGCTTTCCGGACGTACCATCAGTCTCTGACGAGTAGGTCAGGGCGGCTCATCGATGTGCTCGGCGGCCCATGTTCGAAATCTCGTCGATGGGAGCGAGGGGCGCGACTGCCGGAATTGTCAAACTTTTGCTGCCCGCCGCAGAGCCGGGCTCTCCCGTGGTTGTCAGGACGCGCAGAAGCAAGTTTGCCCCCGAAGAACAAGGCAGCAGTAGCAAGTTTCTATCCTCATGGAAAAGCCTCCCGATAACGCCGGCAATCCCGCCCTGCAGTGCAGCCATCGCACGACTGCGCTGAAGTTGGTCCCTCTTCATTCATATGAACGATTTCAAATAGCAAACCAGATTGAGCCTACCAATGTGCTGGGGCCGGAACGGTGATACCTCTGGGTCTCACGGCGAATTAGCCCTCTCCCTGCGCATAATCGTGACGTGTCTCTATCGATATCTTTGGCTATCAGCCGTGTACACTCCCAAATGGGATACGACTCCAAAATCGCAGGCACGCTTTTAATAATGAGATTTCCGGATTTGGCCTTGTGTTACGAGGAACGCCGGTCCAAACGGCGATGCGTAACTCTATCCCCTTTCCACGCGCCATGGCTGGCTGGCAGATCGGTGGCCCCCCTTGCCGCGCCTGCCGCTGCGAAAGAACGGGGCCCGCCGTGGCCCATAGGGTTGGCTCGTGATGGCAATTCCCCGCCCGCGGCCTCGACACGTCGGGAAGCGCCAGGACCAGGACGTGGCTTCGGCGATGGCTTACCCGCCCAGCGATCGCGCTTGGGGGGCGATCGACACGCGGGGATGCCGGCCGGACATCAGCGGCAGTACGTGAAAGACAAATTCAAGAATTTTGCCGATCGTATGGTGATTGGTTAGCGCTGCGTGACGTTAAGGCCGTGCGGCTTCAGCCATTCGCGGCCCTTTGCCAGCACACTTTCGAACAGCCCCGGCGGCAGAAATCCATAATCATATCGGTCCGTGCCAGGCACCTTGCGCAGATCGTAGCCGGGCCACACAAAGCGATTTGCTTCATCGACCATTACCCACGATCGATCCGCATCAAGACCAAGATGCTCTTTAACTTTCGCCGGAATTCGACGGCGCACTTTAAGTCGTTCGGGGCGTGATGCGTAATCGGGAAGACCGTCACGATGATTTCATCGTTGACGCGCTTCACTCCGGCAACAATCTTGCAAGGGCCGATTTTTTCGCCCTTCCTCCGCGCCTTCGGCAGCTTCATGGCTCCATAGATACGAATACGAAATTACGAGGCCGCGTTCCGGCTCAGGCAGCGCCATTGAGCTTCGTTATTTCGGATCAAGAAGCTTGTTGAGATGATCGTGCCGTGGGTCCATCTGCGCCGAGAACAGCTCTTCAGCTTCCTCCGGCGAAAGATCGGCTGTTTTCAAAACCACACGCCGCTTCGCTTTCAACGTGCCGTTTTCGAGGTGGCGTTCGCGATACCTGGCTTGTTTTTCGGCGTTGGTTAAGGCCATGGGTGCTGTCCCCGGTACATTGCAATCGCTTACCGGTAACCTAACGTGCATTGCCGCGCGATTTCGAGAACTCGAGAAACGCGGCGGTCATCACGGCGCAGACAGTGTGACTGCCGATGTCCTCGCGGCTAGTGTCGCAACAGCCGTCCCGAAAGAACCCGGTCATCTTGCTTGGCATCAGGCGACGCGAGTTCGCGGATTCTTTCTGTTGTGGCGGTCCCGCGTCTGCAGCGCAGTGCGGGGGACTTCCATGCTCATCGTTAGCCTTCCGGCCGCGCCGCCCAAAGCGCGTCGAGACGCGCGTGCACGTACTCGAATTACTGTTCCGGAACCGGTCCGAAGTCG
>JASHYD010000566.1 GCA_030043175.1 Xanthobacteraceae bacterium
ATCACCAAAACGACTCGTGGGATTGGGATGAGGTCTCCCCGCCTATCCTTGTCGACTACAACTTCAACAACAGAACCGTGAAGGGGTTGGTCGATGTGGCGCGCGACGGTTATCTATGGCAGCTTGAGCGCACCGCCGGAAAGATCAGCTTCGTCACGGCGCAGAACTTCGTCAGTCACAACGTGTTCAAGGGCGTCGAACCCAATACGGGCCGTCCGATCGTCGATCCCGCGCACAAGCCTGGCACCGACAAGCTCGCAACGTTCTGTCCGAGCCTGTGGGGCGGCAAGGACTGGCCGCCGGCGGCCTACAGCCCGAAAACACGGCTGATCTACATCCCGGCGAACGAGAACCTCTGCACCGAACTCAATGCCGAGACACCGAAGTACGTGGCGGGCGAGCGCTACACCGGCGTCACCACCAACGTGCTGCGCATCCGCGCGGGCGCCGATCATATCGGCGAGTTGCAGGCTTGGAATCTCGACACCCGCAAACGGGCATGGACCACTAATCTGCCGACGGAGAACTGGGGCCCGGTGCTCGCGACAGGCGGCGGCGTGCTGTTCTCCGGCGGCACTGCAGATCGTTTGTTCCGGGCCTTCGACGCCGAGACTGGCAAGATTCTTTGGCAATACCCGACGCTATCGGGCGTCAATGGCGTGCCGGTATCGTTTGCGGTCGACGGCAAGCAATACATCGCCGTTCAATCGGGCTGGGGCGTGGACGCCGCCCGCATGCAGCGAGTGCTCAACCTGCTGTTTCCCGGAAAATATCCCGACGTGCCGCCGGGAGGCGCGGTCTACGTCTTTGCCTTGAAATGAACTCCTACCCTCCAGGGCCGATAACCGGCTCTGCAGGGAGTTTCTGGCCTTGCGCCTAGGTTGGTTCCCAACCTGAGGGTCCAGCCCGTCAACGAGCATCGAAGGGCTGCGGCTTGGTCTCGTGTTGCGACGAAGCCGCAGCTGCAACGATGTTCGCGTTCCCTCGCCATGCCCGGGGCGCGTTTCTCGATAAGCTGAAACGGGCCTATCGCGAGCTGCCTTTTGATCCCGCATTATTTCGTGCGATGGGGCACCGTTGTCGATCTTGATCAGGCAAAGCCGGTGATGGCGGGGTCGCTGGATGCCCCGGCTTTCGCGGGGTACGACACCCGAAAGATTCACTTGTTTGCGACGAGCCCTTAGAGCCAGATATCGAGCGACAAGACAATCCACAGTGAGGGTGGCGCCGTTCACCACCGGCCGAACGCGAAAGCGTTCTGGCTGGTGGAAGTCCGCAGCTGCATCCCGGGCCGGTGCATTCCAGCGAAGCACGGTCGCCGCCTGTCAACCGAACCCTTGTGTCGTGCGCCGAAGAGCGGGCGCTCCGAGGTCACTGCGATCCTTCGAGGCCAAGCTTCTTCACTAGTGCGCCCCATTTCTCGCGCTCGCTCGCAAGATATGTCGTGATGCCCGCAATCGAGGGCGAATCGAATGGAATAAGCCCCAGATCCGCGACATGCTTCTGCATCGCCGGCGCCGCCATGATCCGAGCCATCTCGGCGTGCAGCCTGTCGACAATATTCCGCGGCGTCGCCGCAGGGGCGAACAATATGTGCCAGGAGACCGCTTCGAAATCTGGTGCGTCAGCGGCCTCGGAAAACGGCAGCACGTCGGGAAGCAAAGGCAGGCGTGTCGAGGCCGACACGGCGAGCGCGCGCAGCTTGCCGTCCTTGATCAACGGCACCGAAGCGCCGGCCTCGACAAATCCCAGGCTCACATGACCGGCCGCGATATCGGTAATCGATTGACCGGTGTTGCGATAGGGCACATGCGTCATTTCGATCGCGAATTTCTGCTTCAGGTATTCGCCAGAGAGGTGCTGAGGCACACCGGCGCCGGGCGACGAGAATGTGAGGGGATTGGCGCTTTTCTCCCGAGCGTAGTTGATGAGCTCGGGTACCGATTTGACTGGAAGCTGTGGATTGACGACGAGAATGAACGGAGATTTCACATAGAACGAGATCGGCACAAAATCTCTTACCGGATCGTAGGCAATCTTTTTATAGAGTACCGGGTTGATCGCCATGGCCGAGCTGGTCGCAACCAGAAGGGTGTAGCCGTCCGGCGCCGCTTTGGCGACCGCCTCAGTTCCGATCATCGTCGCTGCGCCTGGCCGATTGTCCACCACCACGGCGTGACCCAACGATTTTGACAGTTCGTCGGCATAAAGGCGCACGACCGTGTCCATGCCGGTGCCGGCCGCAAGCGGTACGATAATCGTGATGGGCCGGGTCGGATAGGATTGCGCGGCTCCCGGCGTTGGCGCATGCAACGTCATCAAGGCGAGGGCGGCGATGATGCAACGTCTACCAATCTGCGGCATGTTTCCTCCTCCTCAGCTCTCGTCCCGCCGACTGCGTTGGCACCGGAGACTCTCACCGTCGGTTCAATTTCGTGCAAGCCGCAGAAGCGCTTGCTCCCCGCCGGGGTCCGGCCGGACAAAGGCCGGACCCTTGGCGGGGACAGGCTTTGGCGGCACGACCCTGCTGGATCTTGCGTCGACCCCTCACGGCGCCATGCGTCGCCTTTGACTATCTGGGCCGCTTCGCGTCCGGTCCGAGGGAATTCGTAAGATATTCGAGAATCTGCGCTCGTTCGGCCGCCGATACTTGCAGCCCGTATCCCGTCATTTCTTCGATGGTGCCGTTCCAGCCTTCCCGCGTTTGCCCGGCGGCGTCGAACACCATGTCCAGGTCGTGACAGGAGCTGCATGCGCGCGCAACGACCTCCTTATTGGGTCCGGCCGGCAGCTCCACCGCACTCGCGCCGACGGACAGAAAGCCGGCGCCGATCATGCCGAATATCACTTTCGCTTTACGCATTCCGGTAGGTCTCCAATGATGAGGACGCTGACAAAAATGCCACGGCAGGGCCAGCTTCGTCATTAACTATTGTGCCGTTCAACGGCGTTGGGCGCACGCGATCCCTGTAGCTGGTGCGAAGCTGCACTGATGTTTTTACGCTGCAGGGGGCGCGACCCTAGCGCGTTTGCGCGCCGCGTCCGCCGCGAAGGCGCCGAGAGTTGCCCCCTCCATCGGCCACGCAGAGGGCTCCGGGACCCTAGCAAGAGTCGCCCCCAGTAGAGGCACCATGTCCCCTCACGTTACTTCAGCCTCAGCCAGACCTAACCTTCGTAGATTGATTGCCGCATTCACTAGAATCCACTGTTCGACGTACATTTCCTCGCGCCCTTTCGGGCCCGTGAGGCAGCCGCATCACGAACAGATTTGCGTTGACGGGTAGAACCGGTCGGCAATCATGATCGCCCGCCACGCATCGCGGCCTTG
>JASHYD010000567.1 GCA_030043175.1 Xanthobacteraceae bacterium
GCCCACCACCCCTGCCAGATGGCGCACCCCGACTGGTCGCTCGGCGACAACGACCCGAAGGCCGCCGCGCTCACCCGCTCGCGGCTCTTCGCCGAATGGGCCGAGCAGGCGATCCTCGTCATCGGCACCCACTTCGCCGCCCCCACCGCCGGCCACATCGGCCGCGACGGCGCCGCGTTCCGGTTTGCGGTCTGAGCGCGGCGAGCCTCACTCCCGCCGATGTGGACGCCATTCACTTGGCGAGCAGACCGAAGACGCCCCTGGTCAGCACAACCGGGCGTTCGTGACTTGGGACCGCCTGAGCTCTGCATTGAGCTTGCGTTGTCCGATCAGGTGATCGTCAAGCTGGAAGTAGAGGACTTGCGTCTGAGTTCGGCAACGAACCGGTAGTGCTCGCCGGCGGGTCACGACTGCGATCGGAGGGAGACGCTCGCAGTGACCTCGACATCATTGCGGTCGCCACTGGGCGGTCTACGCCACTGCCGTACGGAGTGGGAGAATTTGGTTCCTCCAAATCCCAACCAGAAGTCATGGAGCTTTTCTCACCGTCTTGCGTCAAGGGCGTGGATGAGTGCGATGCGCACATCGACGATTCTTGTGAGATCGCCAGCGATGCTGCGATCCTCGCGCAGCGTGCTGTCGACCAGGAGCTCCGTTTCCTGCTCGAGCGCCTGGCGCAAGTTCTCATCGAAGTTCGGAAAGGCTGCGGGATCCGGCTGTATCCTTGCGATATTGCGCAGGAACAGCCACTGACCTGCGAAGTTCTTCACCAGAGCATGCAACGCGGATCGGCCAGCATGCGCCGGACTTGGCGCTCCAAGACCGACGCGTCGCCGAGTTCGCCGCGCTCGGCAACCTCGAGCAGCTCATCGTCGGGAATGCTGCTCCACAGGAAGAAGGACAGGCGCGATGCAAGCTCAACGTCGCTGATCCGGTGCACTCTCCCGGCCATCTCTTCCGGCGGATCGAACTCCATGCGGAAAATGAATTCAGGCGAAACCAAAATCTTCAGCAACGCCAATCTTATTCCGCCCTCGAAGCCGTCGCCTGCAGCACCTTGTCGGAAAAGAGCGAGCAGGGCCGGTAGATCGTCCGCAGCAATCGGTCGCCGGTAGGCGCGGCGTACGAGGCTTGAGATGATCCTTTCGGCGCAAGCCTGCTCATCGGCCGGTGCCGTCGGATGGCAGACGAAAATCCTGTCGCGGCTTGCTGTGTCACCTGCCCCTTGCACATTGTAGGGGCCGGCAACCGAAATGTTGCCGACACCTTCGAAGAAGGCCGTCTCGCGGGTATTTGACGGAATACCTTCGGCCTTTACGGTATCTTTGACGAAGGTTGCAATAAGCGTTCGCATGCCTGCCGTCACCGGGACGCGGACTTTGAGATGTGAATCAGGATCGTGTCCGGTTCCGTGGATCTGCTCGCCCGCGCGCGGATCGGCGGGGATGGTGAACAGTTCGAGTCTCTGACCATCGAGACGCAGGTCCAGTCTGCGTTCTCGCTTGAGCCCCAAGAACTGATCGTATCGGCTGCAGGGCCACCGAAATCTCATATTCGCCATCTACGGGGAAGAGGTGGCGAATGGACGCGCCGCCGCGCGAGCCGAGCGGCATCGCTTCGCCCATGCGATCGATCTGAACGAGTCCCCTCGGAACATCGTAGGTTTGATATGATACCGCAAGAGCGGTATCGCCCACGGCGAGCCCGCTGATCTTGGTTGCGGTCGCAAGATAGCGTTCCAGCAACAAGGGTGATACCTGCAGCACGTCTGCGATGTTGTCGAATCCGTAGCCGAGGTCGTCAGCCGGCAACAGCTCCCCAACGTCAACTTCGAGTGCGAGCATCACGAATGGCGTTGGCGTATTCGGCGCGGTTGAGGCGATGAAGCGTGGGGCGCCCGGGATTGGGTTTAATTTCCGCCAGACGATCGCGTTCGGTCTCGATAGCCTCGACAAGGACGTTGTAGGTGGTGGCGTCGGGCCGCGGCACCCCCGCCGGCGGCATCTCGCGGCTGCGTAAGTTGCGCAACACTTTCTCCCAAATGGCGCCGTTCTCGCCGAGATTGGCGAGGTCCAAGGTTTCCAGGTTCAATCCGGCTCGTGCCTTGGGACCGAAATGGCAGGTGTCGCAATAGATCTTCCAGGTTCGCCAAACCGATTGTTGATCAAACTCCTTGCCATGGCCGGTGGACGCCGAAACGAAATCTTCCTTGAGTATTGCTCCGGCGGTCAACAGAATGGCGGCCGCAAATCCCACGCTCGCCGGGGGCTAGTGCTCGGGTGCGAGTCATTCGCCGCTCCCTGCCACACGTAAGACAATTCGCGAAAGTTACGCCGATGCATGGCTGCTCGCAAGACGAGACCGAGCCGGAAGAACCGGAATTAGCCGGCGGGGCTGAAGGAACGGCTTGCTTGTCAGGCGCCCAGCGCGAGATAATGCGCATCAGCAGAGCTGTCCGCTATCATGGGAAGCGCGGTCCTTACCCACCCGGGCGGGGCAATGCTCCAGCTCATCCGGGACCGGGCAGGTAGCAGCAAATGAAGAGACATGCATTGATCTGCGTTGCGCAGGCGGTTGGTCTTGTGATCTCGCTCTACCTTTTTGGTCCGGGCTCTGCGGCTGCTGCCGCGGAGCTCACGACTTTCAAGGTCGGCGAGGCAGCTCCGGCCAATACCTTCCTCGCCATCTGGATGGCAAAGGCCGCCGGGTTCTATGAGGCTCAGGGATTGCGGCTCGAAGTCGTCCGTATGGTCGGAGGCAGCGAATCCGGCAGCGCGCTCAGGGCTGCTCGCATCCATCTGATGCATATTGGCATGTCCTCGGTGGTGCGTGCCAACACATCGGGGCGCGGCGACCTCAGAAGTATCGGGTCGCTCAGCAACGTCATCCGATCGACCATGTTCGCCGCGCCGCATGTTAAGACTGCGGCGGACTTAAAGGGGGGCGTCATCGGCATCAGCAGCTCGGGCTCTGAAAGCGATTCGACGACCACGCTCGCGCTTAGAAGACTCGGCCTCACGCGCCAGGACGTCACCATCAAGGAGATTGGCGTCGACCGGCTCCCTGCACTCCGCGCCGGCCGGGTCGCGGCGACTGTACTCGGGGAGCCCCAGCGCAGCGAGGCGTTTGCGCTTGGGCTGCTACCGATTTTTGATTTTTATGCCGAACGGATTGCGTGGTTGTACAGCGGCCTGACCGTCGACCGCGGCTACCTCAGCGATCATCGCGACACGCTGGTGCGCTTCCTCAAGGCGACGATTGAAGGCAATTATCTGGCCCTAGCCGACGAGAACCGGGCCAAGGAGGTGTTGGCGAGGGAGCTCAAGCTCAGTGATCCGAAAATCATCGACACGAGCTATGCGAACTTCAGGGCTGAAACGCCTCTTAACGCGGAGATTGACCGCGCCGGCGCGGAAAACGTTCTCGCCACGGTGGCGCCCCCTTGTGCCAGTCGCAACCTCGATGACTACATCGATATGAGCCTGATTGACGGATTGCGGACAGAAGGCTTCATCGCCGCGATGGAAAAGAAATACGCAAGCAAATGAGAATCGTCGAGCCGCGGTCTGAGCCAAACCAATAGTTTTGAGACCGCGAGAATCAGATGGCAAAGCTTGCGTGCCGCAGTGCAATGCTGGGGCGACGTTCCTTTCTACGCAAAAACGGCATGTGCGGCTCTCTACGGCGCTGCCGCGCCCGCCCTCCAAATTGCTCTCCGCACCTGCAAGCGCCGCTGCGAACTGGCGCGGTCTGATCGGTTGCATCAAGCCGGCAGCGAACAACTCGGCTCTCGTGGAAATGATCAGGTTACTGCCCTGTGGGATCGGCGTCGTGCCCATCTTTCTCAATCTGACCGAGGGCAGCCGGGAGGAAATGCGAAGCAGCCATACCAATTACGAGAAGAACACCGTCGATCTCGCATCGCTGCACTCAGCGTAGCTCCGCATAAAAACAAATTCGGCGATAAACTCTAACGGAATTGAAGTGCGCGCGCTCTCACGCGCGCGGACGCGCGACATAGGCTGCATCAAACTTCGCTCGCAAATTCTCGCTCACCCGCGGCAATCGATCGACTACTGCCTTCGCCCAATCGAAGTACTCCACCCGTCTCTCCAGGCTCCAATCCAACGGAGGGTTCGCCGCTAGATCACGTAGATTGCAGATCTTGTCCGCAAGCTTTACAAGCGCACCTTCCCTACTCATCCGATGCGCGCGTTCAATCTGCAACCGCTTTCGCTCCTCTTTCGACAATGATTTATCGTCGGTCATTTCCACGACGATTTGCGCGATCTCCTCGCCGAACGTTGTGCGCAGTTCCTCCTCGGTCGTCTCAGTGTCCTCGATAGTGTCGTGAAGCGCCGCTGCCGCGAGGACTACCGGATCAACAATGCGTGCGTCGAGGCACAGAATGTGCATGAGGGCGATCGGATGATTAATATATGGACTTGCGTCGCTGTCCTTCCGGCGTTGCATACGATGCTTCTGCGCCGCAAACTCCAGTGCGCGAATCACCACCCCGATCTCGTTGGAATTGCTCATGCAGGCACTCTATCCCGCTTACTGCAGATCGGCTACTCAAGAACCGCAATGAAGCGATAGGTCCTCCGCGCGGATTTTCGTGACTCGGATAAGCGTGAACTTCACCTTCTTACCTTGCCCACGGGCCGGGTGTGGAGCGTGAGGTGCTGTGCCGCCATTCACGTATGTCGGCATGGACGAATTCGAGAGCCCTGGACGGCAGCTTACCCGGATAGCGTCCGAGCCAACGGGATGTTGTCGACGACAGGGGGCGGGCCATGAGCAGTCGTTCGCTCGGCCGCATCAGGAATTGTAATGGTCCCAACAGGTCAGGCACGACCATCTAGGCGCCAGGCGAGAGGATTGCGCATATGAAGATGAATCGAGACTGGCTCGCTCGCTACCGATTCGGACAGCGTGAGCAGGTTTGGCACGGCAGCTGCGCGCCGCCGCGCGCGAACCCGAGATCCGAACAGAAGTACAACTCCTCTGCGACGAGAGGGCCGTACGCACCGCCACAACATCGAGGTGATCGTGGAACGCTTGACGCAGGACGGCTGGCTTCCAGTTCAGCACCAACGACGACGAACCGCCGCACATCCCTCCGACCCGACCGTCGCCCGAGGCGACTCGTTGGAGCAGCTCTTCGGGCCGGTGCCACTGACGCCGCAAGGCTGGTCGGAGCATAGCGTTCTGAGCAGGGAAGACGTCGCGCGCCTTGCCGCCGGGCTGCTACTTCGGCAGCATGCCGAGCATTGGAATTCGATATCCGCGAGCCACTGATCGGCGGGCGCTGCGCATCGCAACGGCTGGCCCGGAATCGGCGGCCGCCGCGTCCAGCGTCAACAACATGCCAATAGTGAAGACCAAATGGCGGGCGAAACGGAAAACCATCGTTGCCTTCCAGAATACGCATGGCCGAACTTACGCCAACCTACCCAATTTTCTTGAGTTTTGACGGATGTCTCTGCGCCGTTTGGCTTGCGAGCACACGAATACCGGTCTTGGCCCAATCTGCCGATCGATTAAAGAAATCCAGGCAACTTCGGACTTCTCGCTGAGCGGGCCTGGGGCCCTCTACAGCCCCGACGATCCAGTGTACGATCGGTGAGTTGAACCAGGAATCCTCTCACGTGCATTGCTGCCAAGCAGGAGAGGTGCGCTGTGCTCTTGGCCCACGCGAAAACTTCCGCGGGGGACCTTCGTTGCGGTTATCCGACCGTCCCGACGTCGGCCCGGGGCAATGGTATGTTGCCCACCAAGGCCAGTGCTGTGGCGCAGAATCTAAAGCGAGCTGAAGCGCAAGAGCGTCACGCTGTCGATCCTGTGGGCGACAAACAACGCGGCCCGCATCTCTGGGCCGTCCGTCGACAAGCGGAACTGTCGAGATCAGGGCAGATCCATTCCCTTGCGCTTGAGGACGTCCTGCGCCGGCGCCGAGCGCAGGAAGCTCACCAGCGCGCGCGCGGTTGCCTGGTCCTTAGCCTTGGCAGCAATCCCGGCGGAATACGGAATCTGCTTCTGCAGCTCAGCTGGCATCTCGGCGAACTGATCAACGCCAGGGACAGGCCGCAGTTCGGCAACCTGCTGCACACCGATCTCCGCTTCGCCGGACGCTATTGCGGCGCCGACGGGCCGGCCCTGCACGACCACGGCCTTGCTCTTCACGGGGTCCGTGATGCCGAGCTTCTGGAGGACCGTGAGGAAGTGCTGACCGCTCGCACCCTGGCTGTAGCCGACAGTCTTCGCGGCGAGTAGCGCAGCTTTTAGCTTATCGGGGGTGCTGACGTCCGGCTTCACCGCGCCGGCTTTCACCGCGATTCCCACTTTGGAAATCATCAACAAGGTTTTGCTGTCGCTGGCCACATCACCGCTCTTGGCAAGGTCGTCGACCTGCTCGGTCCCGGTGATGACGAGGTCTGCGGCGCCCTGTTTGATGTCGGCCGTGACCGCGGGGCCGCCTTTGAATTCGATCTTAACCTTATTCCCAGTCGCGCTTTCGAACATTGGCATCAGCGTTCCCAACACGTCCGGCAGCGGGCCACCGCCGGCGACAACGGTGATTTCAGCGGCATTCGCGGCGCCCGCAACGAGCACGCCCAAGCAGCCCGCCATTGCGACGGCGGCGAATCTCGACCCTGCGCGCATGATAACCTCCTGTTTGTGGCCCATGCCGCCATGGGGCGGCGGCGGCTTTATGAAAGGCATCTTATTTTCACGATCGAAGTCTTTCCAGTCGATTCGACAAATTTCATCCTGGCCCAGGGCTGTGCAACAGCGAAGCGACGACCGATCCGATTCTGCTGTCGTGGATCGAATCGAACGTAATGAGCCGACCAAGCTCAATTTGTGTTGGACGTCTGTCTCGCTCGTCACCCTTTCCAACAAGGCCGAGTCGCACAAGCACAATGCACGCGAGGCCTATGCTCTCGGTCGAAACAACGATGGCGTGAACGGCCGTGGCATGGGACAAAGTCCTTGACGTATCCAAAGTCAATTCCCACCGTAAAAAAAACCGACACCCTCGTTGGCGCGCTGTTTCCCAAATTGAATGAGACGTTCGCGATCAAGATCTTGAAGTTTCAGTCGTCCAAGTCTTCGCTTAAGGAATGTAAGGCTCGCATTCTCTGAACCTCCAATAGGCTTGCCAACCTCCTGAAGGATCAGCTGCGATAAAGCCGAATGAGGTCTGCGAAGTCTCCCCTGCACGCGATCGATGGCTCGCCTCGGTCAATGCGCCGTCAGTTTCGAGCGCCGATTTCTCAGCTTCCGTCGAAGGAAGCTGTTGTTGACATAGCGTGTGCGCTCCGTGTGCACTGAGGCGTCGAACAGGGGCGAAAAGGTCGCGTCATGGCGTAAAAGGCACGCACACGCAGCGGCCTAACGACAAAGTGAAGCCATATCAATCACATATGTTCGCCTCCGTGCCTATGATGGATTGGCCCGACCAGCCCGCTAATAACCCCCGCGGCGGTCGCTGGCGCGTCTTTGCCAGGCCCGATGCGCCCCAGGCTTACACCTCAAGATAATTCCCGTTGGCGCGAGACTAACTCACACCTGCAATGTGTCGCTTCGCGCATCATCGTGACATCCGGCATCCCGCGATCAAATAGTCGTGACCGAACGGTTCGGTCATTGATCTGCGGCCGGACCATCCCCATTAACTGAACCGTTCGGTCAATGATCGAGTGAAACACAGGGGAAGATACCATGTTCACCAAAGCCACCCTCGGACTCGCCGTTATTCTCCTCACCGCTTCGGGCGCCTTGGCGGCCAAGAAGAGCCACAGCGTCGCTCCGAGCAGCACCACGTACAGCGCCAGCACGCAGCGTAACGGCGTCTATGTCGGCGCCGATCCCGATCTCAACATTCGCTTTGAGCTAAACCGCGACTATGCACACGCCAAGTATTACTGAACCGTTCGGCTGAGGCGTGTGTGGGCGATACTAGGTTCGCGATGGCTGCATGATTTGGTGATAGCGATTTCACAACAACACAAATTATGCGGTCCCCCAAAAGGGGGACCGCATCTTGTTATAGGATTATATACCGACTTGCAATCACCCGTGCCCGATCGTGCCATCTCCAGTTCGCGTGGTTCACAGTACCGGCTTGCCTCTCCGCCACCGAAAACGACAGTCTCCCAAGCCTTCACAGGGCGCCTATCACACCGCTCAATCCGCGGCTCTCCCTGCTTGCGATACGCGATCTGCAATTATCCGTGCGGTTGGGTTTGACATAAATCCGAGCCACGCCTTTCTTGCACCCTTTCTTGCCCTGTGGCAATTGAACCACAAAGTGAGGGGCCTCGCTGGGCCTGACGCGCGCACTGCTACGGTGTAGGCTCGAACTTGGCGGATGGTGGCCCTATTTTCTGGCGCTCGTGGACGCTCTTGCTGGGGCGATCATCATTGCGCTTCTCGCGATCACGATGGTGATCGGGGTGCTCGATCATCTGGCAGAAAATGCCGGCGGCCCGACAGCCCGCGTTGTGCCCTTGGACAAACTATTCGATGGCATGGCGGCGCAGCCGTCCGCCCCTGAATAGTGGTGGGTCTATGCGCTTCTGTTCTCCACCATGACCCCGAGCTTGTTAAACCTCATGATCGTGGCGCATCGTTGTTGCGCAGTATTCCAGGGCTCCCTGCACTGCTCTTGCGCTTCATGCCAGCCGGCAAGGCGGTGCCAGCGTTCGACCGCACCTGGCTCGCGTTTGGTGCTGACGTGTCAGGTTTTTGTCGGTGCGTTCCTCGGGATTGCAGCGCAGTTTGTGTTGGCGATCGGCGTCATCTTTTATGTGCTCCCTTGGATGGGCCTTGAACTGCTGGACACCGCTCGCGCTGTCGCAGAGTTCGATCTGCCGGGAAGGGCATTGGGGTTGTTATGGGGTAGTCCATGATGACGAGGCGCGCCGCGACGCTTGATTATTTGGTGATTCCCTTCCGGGAGTTCCGGGAGGTAACGGCGGCTGTATGGCGAGGTCATCCAAACTCGTTGCCGCTAGGCGCGGCAAGGTTCTTCTCGTGAGACGGCGGCGCGATCGCGGTGGATGTTTCCCGGCGGTCGCAAGCGGGCGCGCGAGAACGAGAGGGATTGCCCTGCGTCGCGAAATCGGGGAAGAGCGTTCCAAGCTAAAACTGGGACGGCTGCGCCTCTGGAAGGAGGTCAAAGCCAAAACCGTCACTCAGGCCGCAAGATGAACGATGCGATCTTTATCGCAAAGAAGGCTTCCGGCCGGCTTGATATCGGCGACAAGCGGGAAATTGACCGTGCCATGTGGCGGATGGCCCGCGGCATTCGTTTGACACCAACCACTCGCTTATCAGGAACAGACTGTTTCCCGATTGACTGAATTGACGCTCGTTCCCTGATAGCTTCCAGGTCCGATCGCTGTTGGGGATGGAAAACATGGGGCCAGGAGTTGAGCAGCCTCCGGCGCGGAAAATGGACGGACCTGGCTCCTAACGGCTCCCGGCCGAGACCTAGGGCCATTCAGCATGGTGCTGTACTGCTACCCGCTCGCGATCGCGTTAACCGCCGCTTGGCGCGACGATCAGCCGCTAAACCAAATTTTCTTCGATAGCTGCCGTGCTGACGCCATCGACTCACACGGCGCCGAAGGGTAAATGCAGTCGTGCCGGCCATGTGAGACCATTGCTCGGTCTCACATCGTGGGCGACACTGGCGCGTCGCATGGGGGACCTGCATGGCAAAATTCGACAGCATCCTGGGAACGGTTGGCAACACGCCTATCGTC
>JASHYD010000568.1 GCA_030043175.1 Xanthobacteraceae bacterium
TCTTCGGATCAGACCCTTGTCGCATTTTCACGTTTGTCGTCTATTTGCTCTTGCTCAGCTTGCTCTCACGGCGGCCCATCGATGTGCTTGGTGGCCTGCCTTCGAAGTGCCGTCGATGGAGCCTGGGGCGCGACTGCCGGAACTGTCAAACTTCTGCTGCCTCCCCGGCAGAGCCGGGGGATCTCCCTGGTTATTAGTTGAGCATGAAGCTAATGTTCGAGAATGGCCGCCTTGCAATGTTGGGTGGAGCGCAGCACTGGAACTGTACAACCCTCGGCGAGGGACCTGATGGCGGAGGGTGACCGCAACCGGCGGCGAGCTCACGATCTCTCAGGTGCGAGCGGGCGGCGGCCACGAGCCACAGACCTTGCGACGGCACGCGGTCGAGCATATTGGCAATTAGCCCAAATGCCTCATTGATGTTAAGCAAGAGCTGGGTCACGGCACGGGCGGAATTGTGGTGCGAAGTTGAGCTTGTCAAACACCATCAACGTGGAGCGCATCGCGCTTTGCGAAAAGCTCATCCGCCCTTATGTTCGACGCACGCCCGTTATCGAGATTGACGCTGTCGATTTCGGAATCAGTGCAAGCAGGCTCTATTTAAAACTTGAGCTCTTGCAGCACTCCGGTTCCTTCAAGGCCCGCGGCGCCTTCGCCAATCTGCTGACGCGTCCCATCCCGCCGGCAGGCGTCGTCGCGGCGTCCGGCGGAAATCACGGAGTAGCCGTCGCCTACGCGGCCATGCGGCTGAAAGTGCCTGCGAAGATCTTCGTTCCCACCGTCTCGTCTCTGGCAAAGGTTATGCGCATACGGGCCTATGGCGCAGATCTCGTGGTCGAAGGCGATCGCTATGCGGATGCTTTGGCCTTGAGCGAGGCATGGGCACGGGACCAAACCTCCATGCAGGTTCACGCATTCGATCAGGATGAAACCATGCTGGGCCAGGGTACGATCGGCGCCGAGCTTGATGGACAGCTTACCGACATCGATACGCTGCTCGTGTCCGTTGGCGGGGGTGGGCTGATCGCAGGGATCGCCGCTTGGTACGCCCGGCGAGTTAGAGTAATCGGTGTTGAGCCGACGGCATCGCCGACTCTCACGAAGGCCTTTGAGGCTGGACATCCCGTCGACGCGGAGACTGGCGGTGTGGCGGCAGATTCACTGTCCCCGCGCCGTATTGGCGATCGCGTGTTTCCCATTGCCAAGGCTTATGTGCACGATGTGATACTTGTTGCGGATGAGGCAATCATCGAATCGCAGAAGGCCCTCTGGGAAACATTGCGGATTGTCGCCGAACCAGGGGGAGCGGCCGCGTTTGCCGCGCTCTTGTCAGGAACTTATTTGCCAAGGAATGGAGAGCGCGTCGGGGTCATCATCAGCGGCGGCAATACGACTGCCGTCAAGTTCGGCTGAAAAGTTGGCAATGCTTGGTTTGGGATTCGTTAAGGCCCGATGCAGGTTGAAATAACAACGACTTTGTCGCTTTTGGCCGGCATCGTAGAATGTACTTGTTTCGTCTCACGCGAACTTGCGATAGGCGGCCTGCTTCTTGCACTCTGCTTCTGTGTCGGCGCCCGATCGTCGTGGAAACGCAAAGAGCACTGTTCACGGCTTGGCTCCGAATTATGCGCCGACCGAGACCTCAGCCCTCGCGGGACGCCGCGCATCACTCGGGGGTAAAATCCTCTCAGGGCGTCGGATCCTACCTTCCCCTAGCGCAGGCGGTTAGCATTGCCCCGATCACTTCGGCGGGACGTGACTTCGAGCAGAAGTTCGTGGCCGGTAGGTCCAGGCCTCCGGGGATGGGGGCTATCCTGCCGCCGCGAGAAAGTCCGCAAAATCTGCGCTGCCGACACAGGCCACAACCAGAGCGGTCACCATGAGGCCGGTTAAGGCCCAGAGGCAAACGACGATAAAGTCGGCCGGTACCGCCGCGACCTTGCAAACGGAACCGATGATGAGGCGCTTTGCCTTAGTACGGGTGTCCTCGGCGTAAGGAAGTGTGGTCATGATGTTGGTTCCTGCTTTGTTAAGTCAGTTCACTCGTGGATTGTCGAACGACTGCATTGTGTTGGTGCAAACGCGCGATGTCTGTGAAGGCGTTCACATGGAGTTGCTTTGAATTGGCTCCTTTGGATGCCACCCTTGCGGCGTGCTTCACTGGCACTTTTGAAATCGTTGCGGCCGAGTAGCCAGAGTGGTCGCTGAAAAAGAAGGAGACCCAATTTTGCCCCTCTCAGATTTCTCAGCTCACTGCAGGTGGAATAATTCCGAGCCACCCTGATACGCTTGATTGGTCGCCTTCTAAAGAAATTCAGTCCCGAAGAATGCGGGAATTTTCTGAGCCACGCTGGCTACGCTTGTTAACAAACATGACCGGAATCCGCTCTATCTATTGTGGTCGATCATCGCGACCCTCGGGGGCGCGTCGGTCCTGACCTCTGCGCTCATCGCGGAATATTTCCCGCCGGCAATGATTGGCAAGGCCAATGCGGCGCTCAGCACCTGCCACATCGCTGGGGCTTTCACGCTGCAATGCGCGATCGGCTTCCTGATCGATCGCTGGGCCGGACACGCTGGGCATTACCCGCCGATCGCCTATCGCGCGGCATTTGCGTTCGTCGTCGTGTTGCAGATCGCGGCACTCGCCTGGTTTGCGGGATTTGATCGCATGTTGGCGAAAATCATGGCGCCACTCCTGCGCACGACCCAGAGAACGGGTGACACCATGGCCTCGAAGGGCGCGCAGTTCGGCTTCTTCTCCGAATTCCTCGCCGCGATGCACGAATCGCGGCGCTGCCAGGCCGCACGGGAAATCCGCCGTTTCGAGCAGCTCGTTCTCGAGGCGCGAGCCTGCCCGTGCGCGCCAGGCGCACAGGCAGCCCGAGGACCGCCCGATTCCTGCCCGGCCGCCGTGGCGTGCCAAGCGCGCTAGCACGCTTGGGCAGGCTTGGCTTGCGTTCGCTCGCTGGATCGCCAAGCCGAGTGCGCGGCAAATCGGAGGAAAGCAGTCATCATGAATGGCAACATTTGGCTGCAGGACCGGACACCATCACCAGAAAAACGGGCTGCTTGCGGTGATCCAGCAGTGGGTGCCCAAGGCCATTTGCGAGGGCACTCCTTGTTGGTCTCCTCCTCGCCCTGTTGGCCATGAACGTCCTCGGGGCAGTCATGGTCGTATCGGCTCAGCAACCTCATGAAACCTCGATACACAGGCTTGCCGCTGATTAATATGTGCCGAAGACCGGCACGTAAGCCACCTATAAAGGCGCCATCGTCTATCGGTGCGCCCCTCGTACATGCGCTGACGTTCTGCAGCTTGCGTTCGTCGTGAAAACACGCGGTCGGGTTGCCCGCGTGTTTTCATGGTCACTGCCGAGCGCCCGCTGCTAACCGATCCCCACCGAAGCGCCTGGCAAAGGCCTCCGCATGTTCCGGCCTAGCGGGCTCGCGGCCCTGACGTTGCCTGCGGAGAGTTTACGACCATATCCTTCGGACGCGCGCGTTGGGGTTTCTTGAATCTCTCGCATGTATCTCCCTTAGATCCCGTATTCCTTGACGCTCAATAGTGAGAAATAAACCGACGGACGCACCGGGAGGATGCCGTTCTCGGTTTCGATACCGATCACTAGGACGCGGACGATCTCGAACGCGCTGTCACCGTGCCGGACTATTCCGAGTCTGGTGCCGCGCATGTATGCGAGGTTCTCGATCACGCACGCGCTGGGATTTTGCTGTTCGGCGTTGACAACCCGGATAGCGTCCTGCGCGTCGCCCGTGAACACGGCCGCGAAGCGTTCCACCTGCGCCTGCGTGTCACAGACAAGGCTTGTGTCTACCTGATACTCCGAAGCTCGCACCGGCGCAGAGAGCAGGCAGGCGAGCAGCGCGAGCAACAGCACGAAGCGGATTACGAAGCTCATCAAACCCTCCTCTCATCGGGGTTGATCTTTCCCTTGAAGTCCGACAAAAACAGATCATATGCGGCCATGGCCATCTCTCCTCAATATCCGGTTGTCGTTTAAGATCCGTCGTCCACCGACCGAGATCGCGTTGCTATGAGTCGTTCCCTCTTGATCGAATGCCGGCATTGTGTTGATGCGAACGCGGCACGTCTGTGAAGGCGCTCACGTTCTCAGTCGCCGGAGGCACCGCACTTGTTCAAGCCTGATCGCTGAAGAGAAAAACCGCCTGACATCACCGCCCGCTCCTTAGTAGTGGCATAGTGGCCATGGCACGACTTTATCTATGTATTTGGACAGACAAGAGCGAGTAAGTAGCCTTGACCGATATCCTGTTCACGATCCTTTTTGTTAATGGAAGAGTGACGATGAGTTAACAAGAGTTTAATTCTCAGCAGAACTGTACGCGGGGGCTGAAGTAAAAAAGCAATTGGAACCATGCGCTAAGAGTTATTCAACTCCGTCACTGTTTTCGTCCACATTTTGTGTGCCTAAAGGATAAGATAAAAACGGACCTGAGGAGACTTTGCCCTCATCCTACTATTGAACAGCGGGGGGTGCACATCGCATCAAGACTTAACGGCGTTCGACTGGGCGACTTATAAGAGACCCCTGCCACCATCCGCCCTTCATGCATTGTTCCCATTCCCAATCGCAAGACTTCCGCCGCAAAAAAGTACACCGCTGCCGCGTGACGACGTATTGATGGGCGGCCGCCTGACGACCGTCAAACGCAATAAGAACAAGGAGGTTCTCATGATCAAGAGTGCCGTTTGTGCTGCAATCGGGGTTGCCCCGATCTCCTCGATAGCCTTGGCCCCGACGTACGGCTTTCCTGCGTCCGGCTCTTCCCGAGATTCATCTTGTAGCGGCTCTTTCACTGCAGGGTCTAGGGAACGGGCCCCACCAAGCTGCTGGCGACAGGGCGGTGACCGGCCGCAAAGGCGAAATCACCCGCGGCGATCTCAAGCGCAAATGGCCGCATCACGTGGCGCTTCCGGCCGAAATATTTTGCGCTGCCGGTGTTCTCTCGGCGACGCCGCTGACCTACCCCCTGCGGAGCGATGATAGCGACTTCGTGGCGTTCTGCGTCTCCAAGCCG